>CBFHLF010000036.1:0-15378 GCA_965656555.1 uncultured Acidiluteibacter sp.
TTTAATGCTAATAATGTTGGTTTTACTAACTCGATTGAGCACAATCTTCAGGGAATTGTTTATATCGACTCTTCTGTTAAAACTCCATTAATTAGTTCTCCCCTAGGAATCGAAATGCTTAAGATTACAACTCCATTTTCCAACACTTCTGGAGTTGGTCATTACAAAGCGACTCTAGAAGTAACATCTGATTCAATTAACGAGGTTCCTTCTGGAGCAACATCTATTTATAGTTGGGCAATAACCGATACCGTATTTGCAAAGGATTATAACTTGAGCCAAGGTAGTGTAGGGCCTTCGTCTTATGTCGGAGGTGATACTGATGGATCAAGAATAGGAACTAAATTTACTTTAGCTTCTGCTCAAACGGTTACCTCTGTGACTTATTATATATCGTCATCTACCGCAAACATAGGCGCAAAAATGAGAGCTCAAGTTTGGGGATTTGATACTACTCAGGCAACTGTTAACGATATGGTGAATGTTCCAGGAATTAAAGCTCAATCTCAAGGAATACGCACCATTCAGCAATCGGATTTAGGTAGCTGGATTACTATCCCTATTAATCCCGCTGTTACTTTACCTGCGGGGCAATATATATTGGCAGCAGAACAAACAAGTGGTAATTTAAATGGTAATTATCTTTCTTTTGGAAGAGATCGAACAGCCGAAGAAGTTCAGCCCTTTCGCTTAGATTTTGTTTCTTTAGTTTATGTAAATGGTGCTGGTTCTACTTGGGGTAATATATTTACTCAGCCAATGATGAGAATGAACTTCGGTTTGTTAGTAGGTGTTGAAGAAGCTGCAAAAGCTATCGAAGGTTTTACAGTATCTCCAAACCCTAACAGTGGTCAATTCAATGTAGAAGTAACTGCGGAGAGTGCAAACTTCGACTTAAGTGTTCGTAACATGGTAGGTCAGGTAGTATACAACGAAGCAATTACTGTAAACAACGTATTGAGAAAGAACATCGATTTATCGAACCTAAACAAAGGGATCTACTTTGTTTCTATCGAAAACGGTGTGAACAGAAAAGTTCAAAAAGTGATCATCAAGTAATTTGATCAAATCTGAATAGTATATCGAGTAACATCGATTTGTAGAAGACCCCGAGTGAGCAATCACTTGGGGTTTTTTGCTGCGCTCTGATGTCTTAAAGCAGCATTTTTTTCATTTTATGTGTCTAGAATTTGTGCTATTGTTTTATTCTTAAAATGCACTATATTTAACCAACACTTAATCTTACAACTATGACGAAAAAATACGTTTTATTATTTTTTATTGGTTCGTCGTTGTCGCTTGCAGCGCAACAATCGAACTTATCAATCCAAGCTGAACAAATGACTGATGAGCCTACTTCTGCTTTGGAAATTAAACAATCCTTAACGCCAAACATCAGTAAAGCGTCTGGAGACACTTTATTTTATGAAGACTTTTCTGGTGGATTTACTGGAAATGGTTGGACCTCATTTGATGCTGGTTCAAATGGTTTTGATTGGATTTATACCACTCAACCTCCTGGTGGGCAATACGCCTCTAATGTTCCTGCGATTCAATCTACAACAGGGTCAAATGGCTTTGCTTCCTTGCCTTCCAGTTTTTATAATACACCTACCCCTGTTGCAGGATGGGTAAATATGGATGCATTACTGACATCAAGTGCTATAGCAATTACACCTGCTCGAAACGTGTTAGTTAGATGGCAACAGTCTCAGCGCTTTTGTTGTAATAGCTCTAATGCACGACTTGAATTGTTGGTCAGCAATGATAGCATCAACTGGGTAACTTTTGATGCTCGCTTCGGCAGAGGGGCGAATACTGCTGTATTTGAAAATGCAGAGATTAATATCTCTTCTGTAGCAGCTAATCAGGACACGATTTATTTGCGATGGTATCAAGGAGAAACGAGAAACTATTATTGGATGATCGATGATATTGCTGTAGTAGAAGGGCCTTCTAATCAATTAGAAATAACAGAAGTGTTTACAACGTTTGGATCGGATCAGTACGAAGGCTTTTATGCACAAATTCCATTCGCTATGGTTCAGCCATTATCTTTTGGAGCAACGGTTAGAAATACCGGTGGGTTTGCTGCAACAAATGTTAGCTTGGAGGCGAAAGTAACTGAAGCCACTTCAGGTCAATTGTATTTAAATACTTCTCCAACATCTGCTTCAATTTCACCATTAATGAGTGATACGTTGAATGTCAGTCCTGCCTATGTAAACACCAATGGAATTGGTATATATACGGCCGATTTAACGACGATTTCTGATTCAGCTAGTGGTGATCCTTCTAAGGCAACTTATGCTGTAAATTGGGAGGTTTCTGACTCTGTATTTGCAAAAGACTATGACAATGCTGGTGGTTCTATTGGCCCAGGTTCCTATGTTGGAGGGGACAATGATGGTTCTAGAATAGGCACTAAATACACCCTTTCGCAGTCTCATATGGTTGGTTCCTTATCGTATTACATAACGAATACATCTGATAATGTTGGTGTTGAGATAAAAGCCAAAATCTGGGGTTTTGATACGACTCAATCTTCTGTAGACCAAATGGTATCGGTGCCAGGAATTGTTGCTCAAAATCCTATTCCATATGTTATTCAACAAGCTGATTTAGGTACATGGTTAACCATTCCAATGCTACCAATTGTGACACTACCTGCAGGTCAATATGTGGCGGCTATAGAACAGTCAGCCGGAAATGCCAATAACCAAGAGTTGAGAATTGGGAGAGCTACTGATGTAGAAGAGTTACAGCCATATGGCAATAACTTTTCTTCTTTTGTTTATGCGAACGATGCCACGCCAACTTGGGGGAACATTTTTGCTCAACCAATGATTCGTTTAAATTTAAGTTACCCTTCAGGTTTAAATGAAAAGAACCAATCATTTGAGTCGAGTATTGTGCCTAATCCATCAAATGGACAGTTTTCTATTCAGTTAGCTAAGCTACAAGAAATTTCATCGATAGAAGTATTTACGCTTGTAGGAAATCGAGTGAAAGCTTTTAGGATAGGTGGAACTACACAACAAGTGGAAATGGATCTTACGGATGTTGATAAAGGGGTATATTTTGTAAAAATTAATACATCAAATGGAACAGCCACTCAAAAGGTAGTTGTTCGATAAATTGGTTTTAAATAATTTTTTTTTAAAAAAAACACCTGTGCAATGTACAGGTGTTTTTGGTTTTTAGCGCAACTATTTAGTTATAAAAGTAGTCTTGAGAAAGTAACTTTAGGCATGGTGATAAACCAAAATGTTTAATAGTTGTTTATTAAATATAAAATTGAATGTTATGAATATCAGATCTTTATTTTTTGTTGTTGCCCTGTTTTATTCTTCTATCATCATAGTGAATGGTCAGAATAGGAATAGGGTCACCGTGAATCCGCTTCCTGTTAACGTCAGTAAGGGAGATATCATTAGTAATTCAGTCAACCGAGTAAAAGCTCCTGGCGATACGCTTTGGTATGAGGATTTTGGAAATGGATTCACAACAAACGGTTGGTTTTCAAATGATGCAAGTAACAATGGATTAGATTGGGTTTACACGACAAATGCTCCTGGAGGTCAGTATTCTACCTCTATACCTGCATTGGTGTCGGCAACCTCTGCTAATGGGTTCGCATCCTTACCTTCCGATCTGTATAATACTCCAACACCTCCTTCAGGTTTTTTTCAAATGGATTCATATCTGCAATCGGGGCCCATCTCAATAAGTCCTAGAAGTTCTTTAGAAGTTCGATGGACGCAATCTCAGCGGTTTTGCTGTTCAACAACTGAGCAACTGGAGCTACAGGTATCAACAAATGGAATTAGTTGGGTTTCATTTGATGCTAAATTTGGTCGACAAGCCAATACAGCTGTAGTTGAAAATGCTCAAGTCGATATTTCTTCAATTGCAGCGAATCAAAGTACAATTTACTTAAGATTCTATCAAACTTCATCACATTACTATTGGATGATTGATGATATTGCTATCATTGAAACTGGAAATGGGCAGTTGGAAGTATCTGAAACATTTTTGTTGGATCAGGCTAATACTCCAACCTATTATTCTGTTTATCCTTGTTTTAATCCACCTTTGTTTACTCCTGCTGGGGTAATAAATAATCCTACGAATTCTAGCGGGACCAATGTGCGGTTAACAAGTGCTATTGTAAATGGAGGAAATGCAGTTTATTTAGGCAGCTCCTTATCTAATGCGGTGATACCTGCTTTTCAATCAGCTGCTTTTCAAATGACTTCACCTTATGCTGGTTCTATAATTACCGGGGATTATAATGTTTTGTATAAAGGGGTAGCGGATTCAGCAGTCGCAGTACCTGCTAATTCTACAATTAACTTTAGCATATCTGACTCAACTTATGCTCGAGATTTGAATAATCCAACAGGAGCTGTTGGACCAAATTCATATGTTGGCGGGTCTTCTTTAAATAGCCATTTAGGCGTTTTTTATGAATTGAAAAATTCAGGTCTTATTTCAAGTGTTTCATTTTATGTGGCCAACGATAATGATAATGTTGGTATGACGATTAGAGCTGAGTTGTTCTCTATTGATACAGCAGTTTTTAATTTTGGTTCTGTGGCAAGCAGTCAGAACTATACAATAGACTCGACAGATTTAGGTTCATGGGTTTCTTTATCGATAGGGCAGCCTAATCAATTAATTTTACCTGGTATTTATTCTGCTGCTGTAGTTCAGCTTGGCAGGAGTCAACCAACTAATAACCTACAATTGGGACGCGATGCAACAGCAGAAAACCTTGCCCCTTTCACAAATGCTTTGGTTGCATATGTTTTTTTAAATACCACTGCAACTTTTGGATTAATCAATGCGCTACCTATGATTCGCTTAAATTTTAAACCCAATGGAAATTGCACTGCGGTTGGTTTAGAAAATGAAGCAAAGCTAAACGATCAAATTAATGTATTCCCTAATCCTTCAAAAGGGTTTGTGAATATTGAGCTTCCTACTAACCACTTAATAGAGCAAATAGAAGTTTATGCTATTAATGGGAAAAAAGTTCTTTCTACAACTGTTACAGATCAATTTAATCAGCTTGAAATTAATTTAACTGAAAATAAAAAGGGAATCTACTTTTTACGATTAATTGCTCAAGATGGTGTGACTACCAAAAAAGTAGTGATTGATTAAACGCTTAGATATTTAAAGAATAATGGCGGCTCTAATTAATTTTGGTGCCGCTTTTTTTAACAAGCCGCTTTTGTTTAACTTAGGGTGTCTTTGTAAAAAAATAAACTAGGTTATGATGAGAAAAGTACTACTACTTGCCATGTTTGTCCAGCTATCTTTTTGTGCTTTTTCTCAAGATGAGTTTTTACCAAGTGTTGTCGAGCAGCCAACAGTTGCAGCTGTTGAAGAAATAAAAATATTACAAAATAATCAAAACAAGTCTTACGGGGATACGCTCTGGTATGAAGATTTTTCTGGAGGCTTTTCCACGAACGGGTGGACTTCAATAGATTCTTCCCAAAATGGATTCGATTGGATTTATACCACTGCAGCACCTGGCGGTCAGTACTCTATAAATATTCCTGCGATAAATTCTATAACAGCGGCAAATGGATTTGCCTCTTTGCCTTCAGATTTATACAATACGCCAAACCCAGGTTCTTTTGTTAACATGAGTGCCTATTTAGTTTCTAGTGCAATTAATATTTCACCTGTGAGGAGCTTAAAATTACGTTGGAGACAATCACAACGATTTTGCTGTGCATCTACAGATCGGTTAGAGGTACAAGTATCTACAGATAGTGTTAACTGGACTTCTTTTGATGCGAAGTTCGGAAGAGCGGCTAATACTAATGTTACTGAAGATGCGGAAATTGACATCACATCAGCTGCAGCTAATAGTTCTACCATTTACATTCGATTTTTTCAAACTGCTTCTCACTATTTTTGGATGATTGATGATATTGCTCTGATTGAAGGATACAATAATGCTATCGAATTGGACAATCCTGAGATGGTATATGGTGTTGCAAATAATAACTATTATGCTAAAATTCCAAAAGTTCTTGCAAATCCATATCATCTAGAAGTGAAAGCTACATCTATTGGAGGTGATGTTTCTCGAAATGTAAAATTGAATGCAACCATTTTAAAAAATTATACTGCTGTTTTTAATTTGCAATCTGCTGTATTAGATAGTCTAGAGAAAGATTCTTCGTCTCAATTAATAACGAATACCTATAGCAATAATGATGGTTTAGGAGCTTACGAAATTAGATTGTTTATTGATTCTGATTCTATTAATCAAGTATTAAAAGTAGATACAATTCCTTATGAGATTACGGATTCTATTTATTCTAAAGATGATGGTACAGCTGAAGGTTATTTATCTCCTGGAGCTTTTAGCAACCCAGTTATGAGGGGTCGCATAGGCACTAAGTATTATTTGAATTCCGATCAATTATTAACTTCTGTAGCTTTTTACATTGGTAGAGATAATGAGAATGTTGGAATAGGCTTAAAGGCTCAGGTTTGGGGCTTTGATGGAACACAAACAATACTAACTGATGCTATTGAGTTACCTGGTAAAAAGTATGAGAGTGCCGAATACATCATTGATAGCACAAATTTAGATGGTTGGCTTACTTTTTCTATAAAACCGGCAATTATGTTAGATTCTGGGGAATATGTTTTAGCATTAGAACAAGTTTCAGGTGACACTTTAGGTTGGCAGCAAATGAGCTTAGGAAGAGATAGAGATTCAGATTTTTATAATAACTACGAAGATAATTTAAACTCTTTCATATACAGAACCTCTCCGAATGCAGTTTGGGGAAGGGTTTATGCCCAGCCTATGATGCGTATGCATTTTGGTCAAACTTCTATTGGTTTTAAAGAATTCACCAAAAAGCAAAATTTATTTTCTGTTTCGCCTAATCCATCTACAGGTCAGTTTGTGCTTGATTTAAAATCACTCACAGGTCAGTTTCAGCTGAGTGTAATGAATGTGTTAGGCCAAGAGAAGTATGTGAATCAGTTGAATTCTTATGCAAATCAATTACATCCACTTGATTTGACTCATTTAGAGAAAGGAATTTATTTCGTGGTGTTAGAAACAGAGGAAATTCGATCAGTAGAGAAAATAGTGATTAGGTAGAAGACTGTTCTAGGAAGATGTATTATATTTAGAATAGTATTAGAGCAATGCGTAGCATTGTGAAATTGATATACTGCTACATTAACCAATTGATTAATTATTTTTTATCAACCAGTCGCTTCATGACACTAGAAGCAAAAACAAAATCAGATAATTCTTTATTGGTCGTATTGAGGATGCTATCGCTATTGCCTTCCCACCATTTTTGTCCTTTATGAATAAAGACTACTTTTTCACCTATCTCCATCACTGAGTTCATATCGTGTGTAACGATGATGGTAGTCATGTTATACTCTTTCGTTATTTCACTAATCAATTGGTCAATTACGATAGAAGTTTGTGGGTCAAGGCCGGAGTTTGGTTCATCACAGAAGAGGTATTTTGGCTTCATGGAAATCGCCCTGGCTAATGCAACACGTTTCTGCATTCCACCACTAATTTCTGCAGGATATTTATGATTTACGCCTGTGAGTTGCACCCGCTCTAAGCAAAAATTGACCCTTTCGAGCATCTCATCACTCTTCATGTCGGTGTGCATCTGTAATGGAAACATTACATTTTGCTCAATAGTGAGGGAATCAAATAAAGCGTTCCCTTGAAACAGCATCCCGATCTCAGTTCGTATTTCTTGACGTGCTTTATTATCTAATGAAGTAAACTCTCTATTATCATAAAATACCTTGCCTGTATCAGGTTTAATTAACCCAACAGTACATTTCGTTAAAACAGACTTACCCGAACCACTAGCACCTATAATTAGATTGGTTTTGCCTTGCTCATAGCTGATATCTATGCCTGACAAGATTTGCTCTCCATTAAATGCTTTGCTAATATTTTCTAGTTTAATCATTTAAATAAGCAATAATTGAGTCAAGACATAATTAACCAAAAGAATAACAATACTGCTAGTTACTACAGCTTTGGTACTTGCTGCTCCTACAGCAAGGGAACCTCCTTTTGTGTAATAGCCATAGTAGGATGGGATTGCAGTAATAATAAAAGCAAAGAAGATTGTTTTCACAATGGCGTAATACACTCCAAATACTTTAAAGTCGTACTCTAGTCCATACAAATATTCAGAGGTAGTTACAATTCCTGTACCCCAAGCTACGATGTATCCGCCGGCCATGCCTATAAACATGCTAATGATCACCAAAAAAGGGTTAATGATCATCGCTGCAGTAATTTTAGGCAAAATAAGGTAAGAGGCTGAGTTGATTCCCATTATTTCTAGGGCATCTATTTGCTCAGAAACACGCATGGTCCCTATTTCAGAAGCAATATTAGACCCTACTTTTCCGGCAAGGATTAATGCAATAATGGTAGGGGCAAATTCGAGAATCATGGATTGCCGAACAGTAAAACCTACCGTGTAAGCTGGAATAAAAGCACTGTCAATATTAGAAGACGTTTGAATAGTAATTACCGCTCCCATAAAGAATGAGATAATGGAAATTATTCCCAAGGAGCCAATCCCTAGCGAGTCTATCTCAAACATCAATTGGCGCCAAAATATCTTCATTTTCTCTGGCTTGCTAAAGGTTTTAGCAATAAGCAGAGAGAATTTTCCAATGTGAGATAATAGACTCATTTAATAGTGTTTTAGTATTGCGCTCAATGGAGTGGTTAATTTAACGCTTTGCTAAATTAATTAAATCAATAGAAGCACCAAGTTTTTTTAAACTTGAATGCTTCTTGTTTGGTCATCTAGGATTATTCGATTACGAACTTTATCCCTCCTGCAATTAGGTCTGCACGAAATCCAGAGTTTCTTTCGTAGTAGTTATATTTCAAACTAATTGATTTTAATGCTAGTATTCCAATTTTTTTAGAAGTAAGGATGTCTGTATACTCAATCCCGAAACCATATTGATTAGCATTGTACTTCGATAAATCATAGTCTGAGGTATAATATTTTTCAGTAGATAAGTGTTCCTCGTATCCCGCAAAATAATCAGCCGCAGATTGGAAGTAATACCTGTAAGATGGATACAATGTAAATTTTTGGCTTATTTTGATAGGAACTTCTAAGCTAGCAGTATGTGAATTGATCCCCCAATCATCTGTATAGTATCGGTAATACGATCGGAGTACAATCCGTTCATTTACATAATAGTTTAAGCGACCACCAATGGCCGTTTTAAAACGCTGATCGGGCAGCTGTTCATTATTATCTGCTAATTGAAAACCACCAATATAGCTATTTGCAACATCCGCAAAATATACACGTTGGAAAGGGGTTGATAACAAACCATTCTGATAGACTATATCAGCTACTAACAATCCTTGAAGTCGTTTTGACAAGATCTGAGAAAAACTAACCCCTAAAGAATATGAGTTTCTATTTTCATTGGTGAAAGATTGGAAGTTTGGGTCATAGTTGACATTCCCTGTAATCTGATTTCTTTGAAAAAATCGGGTATTAAGTTCTGCACCATTCTTATCAAAAGACCTTAACTCATAAGGATAAATCGAATTCCATTGATCGATGTATACATTCCCACTTAGGCTTAATTCTGTATTTTTTTGATTAAATAGTTGGGTAAATGATCCACCTATACCAACAGAAAAATAATCATATTCAGAAGCTAGTGATAATTTACCTGAATAAATTTTGTTGCGATCATCGCTACTGTGGGAATATGAAACTATAGCATTGACCCAAACATCACCACTAGAAGCTCCTGTAGAAGCTTGAAATGCATCAGGTGCTTGAATATCGAATGGGTTTATATTGCTTGAGGAGGCTGATGTATAGGCTGAAACTCCTGCATCTACTGTTAAAACATCGTCATCATTTAGTGGAATTGCAACAACTATTGTTGGTGTAATATCTTCTAAACTCTCAGTGCCTCTGCCACCGGTTACGGCGGCATTTTGGCCTTCTTGAGTGTAGTAGCTCATTAAGAAGTCCACTTCTGTTGATTCTAAAACTCGTTTTTTATAGATTATTGTACTATCCGGTTTTGGTTCTTGAGCAAAAACTGAAAACGTAGAAAGTATGGCTAGGAAGATAAGTGTCTTTTTCATCATTTTAAATATTAATTACAACCACAACCTCCACCAGTTTTGCCACCATTGGCACCGGTAGCAGCTTCTCTGTAGGAATGAAAGTTAGATTCGAATCGATCAGATTTTTTAGTGGTCAATGCCATATCAGGATCGTTTAAGTTGACTTTTTCGTACTCTTTTACGACAGTGCAACTGCTAAAAAGAGTGAGGGCTCCGATGAGACCTAAATAGTACTTTTTCATTTGTTTTCAATTTTAATATTATCAGAAGTAAATATTTTTCCTTCATCATCAATGATGAGGCATTCTATAGCGGGTAATTGGTTGATTCGATCAATCCCTGCTGAAATTCCCATTACAAAAATGGATGTTGCAAGGGCGTCAGCTAATTCAGCTTTCGGTGCAAAAACTGTTGCACTAATGACTCCTGAAGTTGGGTATCCTGTTCTTGGATCTACGATATGAGCGAATTTCTTTCCTTCTAATTCAATGTACTTTTCGTAGTCACCGGAAGTGACTACAGTACTGTTGCTTAAAGGAAATATTGCTATGGCTTTATCTTTATTCATTGGGTTAGTAATTGCGACCTTCCAACTTTCTTCGTTGGTTTGTCTGCCCCAAGTATTCATATCTCCTGATGCGTTGATTATTCCACCCTTAACTCCTTGTTCAACTAAAAGTGCTTTTGCTTGATCAGCGGCATACCCTTTTCCAATTGCCCCAAAGCCAATCTTCATTCCTTTTTCAGATAGAAATACACTAGTGTCACTGTAGTTTAGCTTGATTTTTTGGTAGCCCACTTTTGAAACGGATTGCTTAATTGCTTCTTCTGATGGAATTTTAGTCATACTCCCATCGAATCTCCAAATCCGATCCATAGAAGCGTAGCTAATGTCAAAAGCTCCATCTGAAAGTTTTGAAATGCCGATTGATCGCTCAATAAGTTGGAATAATTCAAGGTCTACTTTTACAGGTTTTATTCCTGCATGCCTATTGATTTTACTCGTTTGTGATTTTTGATCCCAAGAGGAGATTAGTTGCTCAATGCGTTTGATTTCGTTTACAGCTAAATCTATGTATTGATCACCAATTGTATCATTTTTTGCGATTACGGTAATTTCAAATCGACTACCCATTAATTTTAATGTTCGCTTATAAGTACCATCAGCATTAGCGGCCTGAAATACAAGTAAGGAACAAATCATTAAAATAGTTCTCATTTTTTTGCAGTGAATTTGTTAATCAAATCGATATACTCCTGAGGGGCTATTTTCTTATAACCTGTTTCGCCAAGCTTCTTACCATTCGCATCCAATATCACCACAAATGGAAAGTAGCCATTGAGGTTATACTTTTCAGCAAGTTGATTGTTTTGCTTTTGTTGATCTTCAGGCAGAGCATTTGCTTTTCTTTTAGGAAAGTCAGCTTTCATCATAATGTAATTTTTGTCAGCGTATGCCTTAAAAGTCTCAGAACTCCAGATTTCTTTGTCTAGTTTGATACATGGAGCGCACCAATCAGACCCTTGAAATACAAGGATAATTGGTTTGTTGTCAGCTTTTGCGGTTGCTTTTGCTGTTTCAAAATTAGTATTCCAGTTTTGCGCATTCGCTCCCCCAAGAAGAGCAAAAAATACGATCATTGTAAGTGTTAAATTTTTCATAATGTATTGATTAATAAGTTTTATTCTTCTTCTCGAATCAGTGAATAAACTCCATTAGTTAAATATTGATTTTCATTAATTGGTAGGTCAATAGCGACGAATTTATTAGACTTTTCTATCACTTTAATTGGCTCTTTTGAGAAATAATAGTTTTCATTATCGCTCTTAATAAGCAGTAGTGCGTAACTGTTGTCTCCCACTTCCCCAATGCTTGTTGTAGGTAGCGCAATAAGTTCCCTTTCAGAAACGTCAATTTGTGCAGAAACATACATTCCAACAGCAAAATATTGTTGTAAACTGTCATTAATGTGTGCATGAACTCTAACAGTTCTTTTATTCGCATCTATGGTCGGAGAAACTAAATGAACCTCTGCAGAGTAAGCTGCTTCGCCACTTTCAGGAATTGTGAAGTTTAAATGCTGTCCTTTTTTAATTTTAAGTGCATCCTTTTCAAATACTTCAAGCTCTAAGTGCATGTGGTCAGAATTTGTAATCTCTAAAATTGGATCAGTGGCAGAAACGTAGCTTCCAGTTGTGACATTTAAAGCCGATATATTTCCACTAATCGGAGCTTTAATAATCGAAGTAGAACTAATATTATCTTTATTTAAAGAAGCTGTTGAAATACCAATTAGTCCTAATGTTTTCTCAAGACCTTTTACAGTAGCTAATGTGCTGTTGTAGTCGCTCTCTGCTTTTAAGAAATTTTTTTCTGAAGCAATTTGCTCATTATTCAGCGTTTTTTGTCGGTTGTACTCTGCTTCAAGATAACTAATTTGTTGTTTCTTCTCTAAGTATTGTTGCTGTAAACTAATAAAATCAGGGTTTTCAATCACTACCAAAGTAGCTCCTTTTTCCACATAGTCTCCTAAAAGTAGTGGAGTGGATTTAATAAATCCTCCCATCTGAGCATTTACCAGCACCTTGTTCTGCGGTGGTACATCAATTTGTCCTGT
This sequence comes from uncultured Acidiluteibacter sp., assembly GCA_965656555.1. GTDB lineage: Bacteria > Bacteroidota > Bacteroidia > Flavobacteriales_E > Vicingaceae > Acidiluteibacter. The sequence goes on from CBFHLF010000036.1 coordinate 12,775, forward strand.
AGTTTGCACGGTTGTGCTGAATGGTTGTTTTTCAAGTTTGCTCAAAGTCATTTTGTTGTATTCAAACTGTTCCTTTGATACCACTATTTCGTTTGCTTCAATGCTATCGGTTGTGATGACTTCTTCAGCTTTATTAGCACAAGATTGAAACAATACAAGTGTAAAGATGATAGTGGTGGATATGATATATTTTGACATTGGTTTTATTTTTTAAAGTGTTAAATAGTTAATTGAAATAACTGTTTGATTGTATCCATTTAAATTTTTTAGATACGTCAATTTAATCTGATGTGCATTTTCAATACTCTGTATGTATTGAAAGAAATCAATTTCACCAGTTTTATAGCTCATTTCAGCAGCTTTGGTAATTTCTTGGGCTAATCGGTTTCCTTCCAATTCATAATAATTGATTGCTTCTTGATACTTGGCGAGTTGATTAATCAATTGATTGTATTTAGATTTTAATCGATATTGGTAATCGATTGCTTCTTGCTCAGTAGATTGAAAAGCAACCTTAGAAGCTTTAATTTTTGCTTTCTGCCCTGCAAATAGCAAAGGAACTTTAAGTCCTACTTGATAACCGTACAGCGATTCATTCAATCCACTGTTTTTTCCTTGAAAATAGTTCACTGAAATATCAGGAAGTAATTCTTGTTTAGCCAATGCGTTTTTTCGCTGCAACACCATTGTTTTATTATCAAAGTATTGGTTGGTGATATTTTCATCTAGCGAATTGATTTTAGGTTGCAAAGCTTTTAGTTTTTCAGTTTCTATTTCAAATGAATCTGGTGCTTGAACAATATTGATAAGCTGTTCTTTGGCACTTTTTACATCTTCTCTGGTTTGCTTGTAAAGCGTATTTACTTGTCGTTGTTTGGACTGGGCAGTTGCTTTTTCTAGGTAAGAGGTTTCTCCTAATTCAAACTTTCGATTAGCCAACTGTGAAAAGTTTTGATATAAACTATCCAATGATTGAATAATTGTCAGTTGGTTAATTTCAAATTGATATTGGTAATAACTGCTCCATACTGCCTTTGTTAGCTCATGTTTTTGAATTTCAAATCCACTTTTCTCCAATTGTAGGTTAGCCTTATTTACTTTTCTTTCTGCACCATAAATGGTTGGGAATGCAAAGTTCTGTTCGATTCCAATTACATCAAGTGGTCGGTTATTATAGGCTAAATTATTTTCGTCATAGCCATAGTAAATACCAGTTTTTTCGAACTGATATGCGGTGTTTACTTGTGCTTCTTTTTCATCTACAGCGTAGGCTGCTGATTTTAATTGACTGTTATTTTCTAGCATCAGCTTTTCCAATTGCTCGATACTATAAGTAGGATTTTGAGCTGAAGCGGATGAAAGCCCAATGGAAAACAAACCAATCAGGGTAAAAATTCCTTTTTTCATAGAAATGGTTTTTGGAGAATTGAAATAGGAGTAGAGAATAGGTAATACGACCAATGTTAATATGGTCGCTGTAATCAGTCCTCCGATAACTACAGTTGCTAGTGGTCTTTGCACCTCTGCTCCTGCATTAGTAGATATTGCCATTGGCAGAAAACCTAAAGCAGCTGCGGAAGCAGTTAATAGCACTGCTCGTAATCTATCCTTAGTTCCATTAATAATGATGTCATCTCCTACGAAATCGCCTCCTTTTTTAAGTTCCTTAAAGTGTTCGATAAGCACTATTCCATTTAGAACGGCAATTCCGAATAGGGCAATAAAGCCAATACCAGCTGAAATGCTAAATGGTAAATCTCGGGCCCACAACAATAATATTCCGCCAACTGCTGAGAGCGGAATAGCGGAGTAAATAATTAAAGCATCTTTCACCGACTTAAATGCAAAATAGAGGAAGATAAAAATCAATAAAAGGGCAATCGGAACGGCGATCATTAACCTATTCTTTGCACTCACTAAGTTTTCAAATTGACCACCGTAAGTAATGGTGTATCCAACAGGAAGCTTCACATTTTCATTAATTAGTTTCTGCACATCGTCAACCACCGATTGCAGATCTCGATTCCGAACATTGATGCCAACTACCGTTCTTCGTTTGGTATCATCTCTCGAAATTTTAGCAGCCCCTTTTTTGTAGGTAATTTCTGCTACTTCGCTTAGCGGAATTTTTCTTCCATTGGGCAAGTCCACATATAAGTTTTGGATATTATCGATGTCTTTTCGTTGTGATTTATCTAATCGGAGTACTAAATCAAATCGTTTTTCACCTTCAAATATCTGCCCTAAACTAGCTCCTCCAAAAGCCATTGATACTACATCGTTAATGTCAGAAATATTCAGTCCATATCTAGCAATTTTATCGCGCTTGTAGCGAATGTTCATTTGAGGAAGCCCCGTAATTTTTTCAACAGTAATATCAGCAGCGCCTTCTACTTCTGAAATAAGGCTCTTTATTTCATTCGCCTTTTGACTAAGAATATCAAGGTCTTCTCCGAATATTTTTACAGCAATGTCTGCTCGAACTCCTGTAATTAGTTCATTGAATCGCATTTCTATGGGTTGGGTAAATTCCACTTCCATCCCGGGGATGATAGCGAGTGCTTTTTTAAATTCATCTGCTAAACCATCTTTAGAATCTGCAGA
>CBFHLF010000037.1:0-15347 GCA_965656555.1 uncultured Acidiluteibacter sp.
CAAGCTCACCATCTACTTCGTAAGCAATATTCAACCGATTAAATAGGTCAAGGTTAAAACGCTTTTCAATGTGTTTGATAAACCCTACTGAGCTATCGATAGAACAACCCGATGCTTTGGCTTTCGATTCATCTACAAAAAAGATCAAAAATAAATTATCTACTAAAGTAAAGGCCGCAGAAAGCGAGGCTCCGTGAGCATTCCAATTCGTGATAAACTCTTCAGCGCGCGTATTGATGTCTACTACTTCACTTTCTGATAAAACACGATCAGATTGATAAATCCAAACTCTACTATGGGCAGGCAACTCTTGATATTTCATCCTTTTTTTTGTCAAAATTAATTAATCTAATTCCGATCCTGGTAGCAAGGGTGTTAAAATTCAGAAAAAAGGAATTATCTTTAGAGCAAATCTATACTGCTATGAAAGAATTGTTCATGCAAGAAGAAGTCATCTGGTTCATTATTGGTCTCGTGCTATTATTACTCGAGTTTGTTTTTCCAGGATTGGTTTTAATATTTTTTGGCATAGGTGCTTGGGTTACAGCTATAGCTGCCTATTTTTTTGATGTAAGCATAGATGCTCAATTACTTACTTTTATTGCATCTTCTTTAATCAGCTTGGCCACACTTCGAAAACTTTTAAAAGAGAAGTATATGGATGTTGGAGGTGATGCCGACAATCACTTAGCTGAAGATTTTATAGGCAAACGAGCTACTGCCATTCAATCATTTAAAGCAAATAGAAATGGAAAAGTAGAATTTAGAGGAAGTACATGGGAAGCAACTTCCTCTAAAGATGTGCAAGAAGGACAGCAAGTAATTATTACAGGAATAAACAGTATCAAACTAATCGTTACTACAATTTAATATAATAACTATGGGAACTACCACAATCATTTATCTAGGCCTTATTATATTGGCCTTTGTCATTTTTCTTTCAACAGTAAAAATTGTACCTCAGCGAAGTGCCTTTATAATCGAACGATTTGGAAAATACCAAAAGACACTATTAGCCGGATTCCATATCATTATTCCCCTAGTAGATAAGGTTGCTTATAAACACACCTTAAAGGAACAAGTGATTGATGTTTCTGCACAAACTTGTATAACCAAAGACAACATCTCGGTAGAAGTTGATGGTGTGCTTTACCTGCAAGTGGTAGAACCAAAAAATGCTTCCTACGGTATTGATAATTATCATTTTGCTTCTATCCAATTGGCGCAAACCACCATGAGAAGTATTATTGGTAAACTAGAACTTGACAAAACCTTTGAAGAGAGGGATACCATTAATGCCATAATTGTAGAAGCAGTTGATAAAGCTTCTGATCCATGGGGAGTAAAGGTAGCACGCTATGAGATTAAAAACATCGCTCCACCACAAAGCATAAAAGATGCCATGGAAAAGCAAATGCGTGCAACAAGAGAAAAAAGAGCAATAATCGCAACTTCTGAAGGTGAAATGCAAGCGAAAATAAATCAGGCGGAAGGTGACAAGCAAGAACTAATTGCTAGGTCTGAAGGGGAGAAAATGAAACGAATTAATGAGGCTGAGGGAAAAGGTAGAGAAATAGAACGAATAGCTCAAGCAACAGCAGAAGGGGTGCGACTAATCGCCTCGGCAATACAAGAGAAAGGGGGAAAAGATGCTGTAAACTTACGAGTAGCGGAGCAATACATTGGGGAGTTTGGCAAATTAGCTAAAACAAACAATACCATTATACTGCCATCTGATTTAAGTGACGTTGCAGGATTAGTAGCCACAGCTACTTCCGTATTAAATAAAAAAGATAGTTCAGTATAACCTATATTTTAAAAGCCATTAGTGTAATATCATCATTCTGTGGTCTATTATTTCGCCAGTTTTCAAGAAAAATAGCAATCTCTTTTTTTATTTCTTTCATTTCTAATCGTGAAAGAAAAAGTAGAAAATTCTCTAATTCTGATCGCCCAAATGGTATATCACGATGCCCAATTTGGCTTTCAATACCATCAGAAAAAATAAAGAAAACATCGTTATATTGAACAGGGGTAACCTCTCCACTTACCAGGTCCAACACCCTATTTTTTCGAATATGAATGGTGTTGCCGTTTCCACGGTAGCGTACTTCCATTTTTTTACCATTAAGTTCTAATAGCTCAAATGGCATTTTTATAGCAGTTTCAGAATCACAGAAAATACGGTCGTTATACCAATTTTGTATACATACAAATTTATCGAGGGTATGCACCATATCAGCAGCAAATAAACTGTTCGTTAAACTAGGTGTTTTTCCCTCTCCCACAATGAAATAAATAGTATCATTTATTCGCTTTCTAAAAAACAAATCTGAATTCAATGAACTGACAGCTTCGCTATAAATGACTGAACTAGTAAATATATGATCTAAACGAACATTACTTAATGCATTTTGCTCTCGTTTCAGCTTTATAAGTGCATTGGACTTTACTTCTTCTTGGTTAGAATCAAATCGCTTAAATTCCTCGGCGAGTTCTGAAATTAAGACCTCTTCCGTTATAGGCTTGAAAAGAAATTTTTCAATACCCATTTCTAAGCAAATCTTAAAATACTCCTCGTTGTAAAATGTTGAAATACCAACAAGCACAGGCCGTTTAGTCTTAATAAGATCAAGGTGTTTTTGTAACAGTTCAAACCTATTTTTAGAGTAATAGTCAACTGAAATAAATACGAAATCGCTGTATGCCGCACGAATAAAACCACCTTCTTTGGTTAAGCTATACGGGATATAACACGCATTCAACCCTTTGTCATTAATCAGTTGAATCGTATCAATAAGAGTTAATGATTTTTGAGGAGTAGGCATATGTTCTAGAGCAGTTTGCATTGGACAACATTTTTAACATGGGGTAATGTCAATGCAAAATTAAAGGAAGGCAATAGACCGTTCTTAGTGGAAAGACGGAATCTATAAGTATAGGTAAAAGACGTAATTAATTAAGATCTTCGTCTTCAACTATATTATTCTTCAAAGCCCACACTAAAAGACCTGCAATATTTTTTGAACCAGTCTTTTCAATCATATTACGCTTGTGAGCATCTACTGTTCGAATACTAATAAACAGCTTGTCGGCAATCTCCCCATTGTTGTATTCTTTAACGATAAGGTTTAAAATTTCCTTTTCACGATTGGTTAAAGTAAAGTCATTCTCAAACCGACTTACTTTTTTACTCTTAACACCACTAACCAATTGATTCATTATAACACTTGTCACTTCTGTGCTGTAATAAACATCACCACCCATAACCGTGTCAACAGATTTTTTAACATCTTCTGCACCTGAATTCTTCAGCAAATATCCATTGGCACCTAACTTCAGCACTTGTTTTATGTATTGTGCCTCATCAACCATAGAGAGAACAATAATCTTAATGGAAGGATACCGTTTTTTCATCTCCTTAATCAACTCTAAGCCATCCATTTCAGGCATATTGAGATCTGTAATTACCAAATCAGGAGATAGTAAAGCTATTTGCTCTAGAGCCTGTTTTCCGTTTTCAGCTTCCCCTACTAAATTGTATTTCTCAGGAGCACTATTTAAATAAGAACTAATACCGTCTCTTATGAGCTTATGATCGTCAACCAAAATTATATTTACCATAGTTTTATTTATTTGGTATTTCTACGGTTATCGTAGTTCCACTTCCAATTGAGCTATCGATAATTAAATTACCTGAAAGTGATTTAACCCTGTTCTTAATACTTATGAGACCAACTCCATTAGAGCTTTTTGGACCATTTACTTTAAAACCTACACCGTCATCTTCGATCATTAAGATAACAATTTCTTTGTAACGCATCAAGTGTATCGTTACAAATTTCGCTTTTGCATATTTCAAAATATTATTTACTGCCTCCTGAACGATCCGATAAAGCATGACTTCTACATTTAAGGAAAGCCGCTTGCCTTTCAAATTATCAAATAAATAAAATTCTATTTCCGTTGCATTCAGCGCATTAATCATTGACTCAATACTTGGCACCAACCCAAATTCTTCTACCGCTTTTGGCATTAAGTTTCTTGCGATACCTCTGGTTTCTGCAATTGAGTCCTGTAGAGATGATAAAACTTGATGAAAAACCTTTTTCTTTTCGGCACTCCAATCTTTAATTTCGCCAAGTAAAGATTGAAGGTTTATCGATGCAGAACTTAAGTTTTGCCCCAAGCCGTCATGTAAATCACTAGCGATTCTCCTGCGTACAGTGTCTTCCGTTTCTATAATTGCAGCTACTAACCTTTTTTCTGTTCGTTTACGCTGAATAGCATAGTTGATTGATTTATTGAGAATAAAAGAATCAATATGGCTTTTTAGTAAGAAGTCTTGTGCTCCTTCTAAAACGGAGTTTTGAGCAATGGCATCATCATTTAGCTCAGTAAGAATGATAAATGGGATAGTTGAAAAATCATCCACTAAATCTTTGAACGAGTGTGCACCATAAGAATCAGGCACATTTAAGTCAAAAAGAACAATATCAATTGTTTTTTCCTTTAAAAGTACTCGGCCCTTTTGAATAGAACTCACATGATAAACAACGTATTCTCGATCTTGAACTGAGTTCAGAGAGTCGGTGATGACTATGGCTTCAGTTTCATCTTCAACCACAATGAGCACACTTATCGAAAAATCTTCTAGGGTAGGAAAGTTTAGCATATTTGTATACAAATGTACACAAACATATACTTTAAAATGTTGATTTTACAACAATTAGACTAAAGTCGAATTTCAAAAGATTAAGCAAGCCAAAAATGCTATTAATTTAAAAAAATAGGCTAACTACCTAGAATAATTATGTAATATTTTCTTTTAGTTACTCGATGGGCCGTCAATTTTTATACCGCTTTCTTTAATTGCTACAAACCCTCCTTTAATATCAATCGCTTGATGATTGCCTCTTGATTTTAATATCGATATGGCAATCACCGAACGATATCCTCCTGCACAATGCAAGTAGAAAGGATCTTCTGGAAAATCATTCATGATTAAACTAATATCATCTAATGGCATTAACTTGGCATCAGGTAAATGACAGGTGAGGTATTCCGAGGGTTTTCTTACATCTACCACAGTTGTTGTTGACGCTTTACTTGCAAGAGCAAGTTCCTGAGCCGTTATACCGTTAATATGATCAACTTCATAACCATTAGACACCCACGCAGAGATTCCTCCATCTAAGTAACCTATTATTTGGTCAAAACCTACTCGCGAAAGTCGAACAATTGCTTCCTCGAGTCGCTCCTCATCCACTATCAATGCAATTTTTTGATTAACATCTTTAATCATGGCACCGACCCATGGAGCAAACTGCCCATCTAGTCCAATAAAAATAGAGCCTGGAACGTGTGCTTCTGAGAACTGATCTTGATGCCTCACATCTAAAACAATTGCGCCTTGCTGCTCAACTTCTTGTTTGAAATTTTTAGGCAAAATTGCACGCCTGCCTTTTTCAATCACTTTATCAATAGACTGGTAACCTTCTTTGTTTAGCTTTACATTAAGTGGAAAATAAGCCGGTGGTGGTAACAAACCATCTGTCACTTCTTTAATAAATTCCCCTTTTGTCATATCTGCTCGTAAGGCATAATTCATCTTCTTTTGATTTCCCAAAGTATCCACTGTCTCTTTCATCATGTTCTTACCGCAACTGCTTCCTGCTCCATGTGCAGGATAAACCATAACGTCATCCGATAGCGGCATAATTTTATTGCGCAAACTTTCAAAAAGTAAACCTGCCAAGTCTTCTTGTGTCATGGATCCAGCTTTTTGAGCTAAATCAGGTCGACCGACATCCCCTAAGAATAAGGTATCCCCTGAAAATATCGCAACGTCTTTTTCTTTGGCGTCTTTTAAAAGGTACGTCGTACTTTCCATGGTATGCCCGGGGGTGTGCAACGCCGTAATAGTGATAGCACCAATATGAAATACTTGGTTATCTTCTGCAATCAATGCATCAAACGAAGGGTTTGCATTGGGACCATAAACAATTGTAGCTCCTGTTTTCTCTGCAAGAGTAACGTGTCCACTTACAAAATCAGCATGAAAATGCGTCTCAAAAATATACTTGATTTTTGCTCCATCTTTATCCGCTCTTTTGATGTAATCATCAACCTCTCTTAAAGGATCAACAATGGCAACTTCACCTTCACTTTCAATGTAGTATGCCCCTTGAGAAAGACACCCTGTATAGATTTGTTCTATCTTCATCGCTAAAAATTTTACACAAAAGTACTGAAGGTTTTGGTTTTCGACCTGCAATAATGCACGCTTACCTGCTCATTAACTTCTCACTTGTTGTTACTATCCAATCCTTTTCATCTATGCTACAGTTCCTTGGCAACTAGACCCGGCTCCTGCTGTGCAGCCATAGCAGTGTTGATTAATCAATATATTTCGCTTGGAAAGCACCTCCATGTCAAAGTCATTGATGTGTTGAGAAGATGGTGCAGCGACCTTCATATCTAACATCTGGTTGAAATCACAATCATACATATACCCATCCCAATCAACAGATATGGTATTTCTGCACATCACACCCTTTACTGCAGCAGGATTGTAAGCAGTAACTAACTTATCCATATATTCTTCATAATTATCGCTAGCTACCAAGTAGTCCAAGTATCTACTAATTGGTATGTTGGTTATGGTAAATAACGCATTAAAATCGACATCGAAATCCTTTTTTAAATTGCGTTTAAACTCCATTTCTAGCTGTGCTTGATCGCCAGGAAGAAAAGCACCTGTAGGATTATAAACCAAATCCAACTGAAGCCCCGATCCCGGAATACCGTATCCTTGTTCATTTAAAGATTGTAATGCTTCAATTGAGCTTTTGAAAACACCATCACCTCGCTGCGCATCAGTTTTGCCTGCTTGATAATAAGGCAGAGAAGAAACCACATGAACATTGTGTTTTTTGAAGAATTCTGGCAAATCATAATACTTCTTGTTTGCACGAATTATAGTCAGATTGGAACGTACAATTATTTCTTGCACTCCTATTTTTGTCGCTTCTTCAACGAACCATCTAAAATGAGGATTCATTTCGGGAGCTCCACCGGTTAAGTCAACAGTTGGTATGTTGGTTTCGGCCAATATGTCTAAACACTTTTGCAAGTATGCTTTAGTCATGATCTCTTTTCGATCAGGACCTGCATCCACATGACAGTGCTTACACACTTGATTACACATGTAGCCAACATTGATCTGAAAAATTTCAATATTCGTTGGCTTCATCGGAAAGTCGTTGATTTTTTCTAACTGTTCCTTGAAGGTCGGTAATTCACCGTCAAATGGACTTCCATTCAATAGTTTTAATTGATTTTTAATGTCTGCTAACTTGTCTCCTCTTGCCTTTAATGACTTAATCATAAATATTCTCTGTTTTTACATGGAAAGCTTCTTGGCTTTATTCATCATTTGCACACCATGCACCATGGATGCTCCACCTCTAATCGCACTTGCTACGTGAACTGCTTCCATCATCATAGCTTCATTTGCTCCTTTTTGCATGGCATCCTCTGTATACGCATCAATGCAATAAGGGCACTGTACCGCATGAGAAACGGCTAAGGCAATTAAGGATTTTTCACGCTGTGTTAAAGCTCCTTCCTTGAATACCTCTCCATACCAATCAAAAAATTTCTCCGCTAACTTTGGTTCGAATTCAGCGATTTGTCCAAATTTCTTTAAATCCTTAGGATCGTAATACGTCTTTTCCATCTGTGTGTTTTTATTAGATACGTGTTATTAATGATTCCAGTTTTAAAAAAACCGGTTTTAAGAAGATAAGTTTAAGCAAATTGAAGGAGAGCACTAAATAAATTAGGGTAAAAAAGACTTAAAAACAATGATTTGTCACCTAGTGAACAGCATAGGGCCAAGCTAATCTTTCAGCGAGAAAAAACCAGACAGCGAGCTACCAGTAGCACCATTTGGAGCAGGAATAGATAGCAAATCGCTCAAAGTAACTGCAATATCTTTAATAGCAATCTCTTTTTGAAAAGTCCCATTTTTAACGCCCCAACCAAACCAAATCATTGGAACATGGGTGTCATACTTAAAAGCAGTACTGTGGCCTGTCCCTCCTTTTTCCTCATAATAATTACTCAACCACCCGGCTTGAAAACTGTAAAAAATGTCACCACTACGTTGGGCATCAAATCCGTTGTACATTCGATCGCACAATGCGACATCACCTACACATCGTCTTCCTTTCATATCAGCTGCAGCGATAACCGCAGGATAAGAAAGTAAATAATCGATGAGTAATTCGCGCACCTCATCAATCTCTATCTCATTATTGTTAATTGCAGCATAATCTAAATAGAGTTGCTGATTGGAATTTTTTTCAATCACATGACACCCAAAAGTTCGTTGTGACCAACTTTTTAGGGAATCGTTCATGAGCTTAGTATTGTAGTACCCAGCACTTCCTCCTACATGGGCAGGTATATCAGCTACCCCGTGATCAGCCGTAAGGACTAACGTGTATTGCTTCTCTCCCACTGCTTTATCAAGAAATTCTAACAGTTTCGAAATTTCAAGATCTAATCGCAAGTAAGCATCCTCAACCTCAACAGATTGTGGGCCAAACATATGACCAATATAATCGGTTGATGAAAAACTAATGCTAATGGCATCAGTAAATTCATCCTTTCCTAATGACTCTTGCTTAATCAACTCCTTCGCAAAGTCAGCGAGCAAAGAATTACCGAATGGTGTCCCTTTTATTAACCCAATTCCATTTCGTTCAATTAAATTCGGCAAAAAATGTGGAAATACTGCACTGCTTTCGCCCTTAAACTTCCCTTCGTAGTTTGAATTATCAATGCTCGATTTAGTATAAGTGTCAATAGGATAAAGTGTATTCCATGGTTCTTTTAAATAATTGCTGGCATGCTTTTTAGCATTAAATGAACGCACCCATTTGGGCAACTCATCGATGTAATAGGTACTACTTATAAATTGCCCATTTTTACTACTCAGCCAAAAAGCAGCATCTGCAGCGAACCCAACGGGCAATATTGCTCCACGATCTTTTAAAGAAATACCAAAAACTTTACTTTTAGGCGAACTTAGTTTTAACTGGTCAGTAAAGGTGTTTGATTTTAAGTTTCTTGGAGAATGCAAGCCATCGTTTCCAAGAACACCAACCGAAGTAACCGTTGAATCCGAAACGCAATAAACTTCTTTTTTGGTCATTCTATCATACCAATTATTGGCAGCAATTCCATGGTGAACAGGAGTCGTACCTGTGCCTATAGTCGCATGTCCCACAGCAGTCATGGTCGGGACATAGCTAAAATTGGCATTATCAAAACTATACCCCTTATTAACTAATTGCTTAAAACCACCTTCAGTGTATCGATCCCAATACTTTGCAATATAATCATGGCGCATTTGATCAACCGTAATCATGACAATTAATTTATTTTCATTCTCTTGAGCTCGACTATTTGAGAAGAAAAAGAGTGCAAAAATTACAGCTAAAAACTTAGGTTTCATAAATTCGATTTTAAGGGACAAAATAACCAATTATTTCATCTCTTATCGCAGGGTTGGCGCCAGAAGCTAATGCTAAAGATACAAAAAGTCCGATTGCAGCATAGCTGACATCTTTTCCAATCATCTTTACTGATTTAACTTTGTGTTTTCTTCCATTCTTCTCGCGTGAGAGACTCACTGCAATTTCGCGACCACCAATCACGCCCAAAAACACCCAGGTAGTACTCATAGGAACCGTACTGATAAAGAGTTTATATATCAATAAGACAACATATGTAAAATCAATGAGGGTAGCTGCACGAACATCAGAAATTCGTGCCTTCTCACTCACTACTTTTTGAATTTTGTCACCCTTTAAAAAGAATAGTAACCCTAGACCAAAGAATATGGTGAATGCAAAAATTAAAAACTGACCCAAAGTTTGCTGGCGGGGCAAAAAAACAGCCACATTAGCACCATCTTGCATAACCCAAACTGCCCACAGAGTGCCACTAACTACCCATTGCACAAAAGTCCATATGCTACTAGTTCTGCGCTGACTAAAAAACTTACGGATAACACCATAAGAGAAGTACCATACTACGAAGGACAAAACAAACGCCATCCCATACCCAGAGAGACTTTTAGACACTACCGAAGTAATCCCACTTGAACTTGCACTGAAAACACTCAGCATCAAAAAGGTAGTAGACACAGGCATGCGCAACCGTGTTAGGATCAATAAAATTAAAGGTGCTATAACTTGAAAGTAATTGAATGTCTCAGGATGAGGATAGTCAGAAATACCGTCTGCACCAAGCAAACGCTGGTAAGTTACATCACCATTGTAATAGAAAAAACTAAATGATACAGTGGCTAAAAATATTCCACCGATATACAACCAGAGAATCCACCACTTTTTATCCTGGTTGCTCTCAATAAAAGTACCTAGAGATTGAATGCTATCATTAGCAACAGTAGCATAGGCAGCAAAAAAGAAACCAAGCCACATAGCTGCATGGCCATAACCTATTAATATAGCAGCTAAAACAAATCCTAAAAGGATAATGGATAAAAATCCTCTTTCCTTTACTAAGACAGCAACCAAGTCTAACGTTTGCTGATTCTTCATTTGTTGCTTTTTGCCCATTAAGTCGCATCCAATGTGAATTGCTAAATTCAAGAATGAGTTGGTTTATATGATTAGCTCCATATTATGAATATGTTAAATACTTCCATAAGCAGTGATGAACGGGAGATCAGATATAATTTAAAAAATGGGAGTACTTTTGCAGCCTAATTTTAAGATAAAAAAATTGAAAAATGCACTTTTATTTTTGCTAATAACAACAGTTGTATTTGCAAAAAACGAATCCGTATTAGCCCAAGAGACTAGTAAAAATACGTTTAACTTTAAAAAAAGTAATCTAGATATTAAAAAGCCAAAAGGTAACTTCTACATGTATTGGGGTTACAACAGGGCGTCATACGCCAAAAGTGATATTCACCTCAAAGGCCCTGACTATGACTTTATTTTATCTGATGTTATGGCTCGAGATATGCCTGAAGAGTTTTCTTCTGTTTATTTTGATATCAATCAACTAACTATCCCACAATTCAACTTTAGAGCAGGATACCATTTGACGGATAAATATGCTCTTGCGATCGGATGGGACCATATGAAATACCAAACTCGAAATGGGCATCCTGCAATTATTACGGGTAGAATAGACGCTTCTGCATCACCAATTTATGCAGGTTACTATAACCATGACAAAATTATAATGGATGAGGTGAACCTCGTTAAAATGGAGCATTCAGATGGATTTAATGTGATTAATATTAACTTAGAACGTAGCGACTTCCTATACACCACTAAAGACCAGAATTTTGCACTCGGAATTATTACTGGAGCAGGAGCAGGATTAGCATTTCCTTGGACAAACTCATTTGTCTTTGGGAAAAGGAACGATGATCGTCCAAAGCTGTCTGGATTGGGAGCTCATGTATATGGAGCAGCTCAAGCTACAGTTTATAAACGATTTTTTCTTAGACTCACCCTCCAAGGAGGATTTGAAAATATGTGGGCAATCGCAATCACTCCGAGAGGAGATAACTCTGCGCATGCAGAGCAAACAATATTCTACTATGAACGATCACTAGTTTTTGGATATAACTTTAGATTATTTGACAAAAATTAAGAATTTAATCAAATGATTAAATCAGGCGAATAACTAACTTCGCATTGTGATTTCAGATACAGAACAAAAAATTTTAACCGCTGCTAAAAAAGTCTTTTTATCTAAAGGGTATGCAGCCACCAAAACACGCGATATTGCTGAAGAAGCAGATATTAATATCGCCTCTTTGCACTATTATTATCGAAGTAAAGACAAATTGTTTCGAATTATTGCTGAAGATGCTATTAGAAGTTTTAACCAAAAACTAGATTGCATCTTTTGTAAGGATTATGAACTAGATAAAAAGGTATCTTCTTTTGTATCTGAAAGTATTGACTTTTTTCAACAAAACCCATTCATTCCATTGTTTATCGTTAATGAGGCACATCATAACTTGCAACATATGGACAGCTTGCTTAAGTGCAGCGAAAATATGGATGCTTTGGCTATCCAACTAAATGACTTGGCGGATAAAGGCCATATCAAACGAGTAGATGCAAACCAATTTATGATTGATTTGCTGGGCATGACTATTTTCCCTTTTGTAGGGATGCCAATGCTAAAAAAACAGCTAAACCTTTCTAGTTCTGAATTCGATATATTATTGAATGAGCGAAAAAAACTAATTCCCCAACTAATTATGAACACTTTGTTGAACTAATTTTTTTCATTCCATTTAATCAATTGATTAAATGGAATGATTAGTACCAAAATAACCAAAACTCTAGAATGATACCAAAATTCCTCTTTGCACTAACTGCTATTTCCCTTTTACTTTGGGGAGAGGGAGCTGTAGCGCAAACAACTGATGATAAAGTTAATCAAGTAAGTGTTAGTCTTGAACAGCAGACCTTTCTCAGCTTCACAGGCCTTAACGTAAGCATGCTTGTGGCAGGTAACTTCCGAAAACATAGTTTAGGCGTGGGAATCAATACATCCATTCAAAATAGTTACTTTCCATATCAGCGAACGAATGGAATTATTGTGGATTACAAGTACTACTTTATTTCGAATCGAAAGATGAAAGGATTTTTCTCTCTGAATTACAATAACAAAAATTACAATCCAACAGGTCGTAATGTATCGCAGGAAAATAAAATTCACGAATATGTCTATAGTAATGGATTTCTCGCTAGAATCTACAAAAGCTTATGGATAGGAAACTCAATTGGTTTTGGTGGGTACACTGAGCGATATTATGATATTTCAGAATCGACCTATAGAAATAACAATGGTTTTAATTATCGAATTAATGCAATTTTGAAATATGATTTTTAAGAAATTGTCTCTTTTATTCATTGTGCCGCTAATCGTAGGTTGCGAAAAAATAGATGTTGGAGCCATCCAAAACCTCAACGGTGGACAAATCTCAATTATAGGCCATGGAGGTGCAGGACTGCAATCAGCTTATAATGAACTCCCCGAAAACTCCTTCTCAAGTGTTAAAAGAGCCATTGAAATTTATGGTGCTGATGGGGTGGAGCTGGACATTCAATTGAGCAAGGATACACAGTTGGTTGCTTACCACGATAACCGATTGGAAACGTCGACCAATGGATATGGGTATGTTCATGAGTTTAATTTGAAACAACTGGGACAAACAACCTATAACAATGAGTTTTATGCCTCCTTATTCTTAAATGAAAAGATCACCTCTTTAGAGAAAATTCTACTTTATTTCTCAGAAAGAAGAATTAAACCAGAGCTGCACATTGATCTCCGCGCATGGCTCTACAACTCCGATCTCTACACAGAAAATGAATTTATAGCCATCTACACCAAGAAAATAGTTGAGTTGATTACAAAGTATGACTACCAATCACATACTTTTATAGGTTCTTCTTCAAAGTTAGCACTAGAAGAGTTGTATAGACTTGATTCGAGTATTCGTCTCTTTTATGAGACTGAAAATGTTAGAGGTGAATTGACCTTTTTAAAAAGTAATTTTATTTATGGGGTGATTGCTTACAATGACCGAATAAGTAAAAGAGAAATTGAGTTTGCTCACAAAAACCTGATTAGAGTTGTATTATTTAATGTAAAGTCACAACAGAGTATTGTCGATGCTGTAGAAAAGTACCCAGATTATATCATTACCGACAACATACCTAAGTTACAACAAGTACTCTACTAACAATTAAATGCTTGAAGCATGTCATTTTTCAAATCTTCAAGCGACTCTATGCCAACAGAAAAACGCAAATCTTGTTTTGTGATACCCATATTATCACGATCTTCCTGTGTGATACTTTTGTGCGATGTTAAGAAAGGAGACCCAATTAACGACTCTACTCCACCTAAGCTAACCGCGGGACAAATGATATTCAGTTGTTTTTGAAAGTGTATAGGATCAATTGACTCTTTTAATCGGAAACTCATCATGGCTCCAAAACCACCTTTCATTTGCTTCTTGGCCAACTCAAACTGAGGGTGACTATCTAATCCAGGATAGTATACTT
Source organism: uncultured Acidiluteibacter sp. (assembly GCA_965656555.1). Taxonomy (GTDB): domain Bacteria; phylum Bacteroidota; class Bacteroidia; order Flavobacteriales_E; family Vicingaceae; genus Acidiluteibacter. Next base: position 14,145 of record CBFHLF010000037.1, read on the forward strand.
TTTCAATGTGCTCATTTTGCGCTAGCCACTTTGCTAAAGCAATGGCATTATCTGCAGCACGCTCTACCCTTAAATGTAACGTTTTCATACTGCGTTCAATTTCATAGCATAGTCGCGCATCTAGCGTAGCGCCAAAATCAATTTGTGCTACTTGAATTTTATTAATCAATTCAGAAGATCCTCCAAGGTATCCAAAAATAATGTCGCTATGTCCAGAAAAATATTTGGTACCCGAATGCATCACAAGGTCAATCCCCAAGGCTAATGGCTGCTGGAAAATTGGTGTAGCAAATGTATTGTCCGCAAAAGTGATAAGTCCGTGTTCTTTTGCAAAAGCTGCGACCATGGATATATCGGTTAACTTCATCAATGGGTTAGATGGAGTTTCAATGTAGACTAACTTTGTTTTATCGGTTTTCGCTTGCGCTAATGATTCAGGACTTTCAATATTCACATAGGAAACGTGCAGACCATATCGCTCTAATTGATGACGCAGAAAGTGTGCAGTACCGCCATATATATCTGACTGAACAATTAAATGATCTCCCGGATTTAATAACCCAATTAAAGCAGCAGAAATAGCACCCAAACCAGAACTAAATACCAAGCCATGCTCGGCTTCTTCTAAAGCATTAATTTTATCCACGATAGCTAACTGATTGGGCGTATTCGCCATTCGTGGATACTTCAACACTTCATCATCTATGTACTTAAAAGCGGTAGAAGTATGAATCGGTGTATTTACACCACCTTGAGATTCATCTATCTGTGTGCCTGAATGAACGCATTTGGTACCTATCTTTAGTTTCTTTGGTGAATTCATTTTTGAAGTATTAAAACAAGTTTATCTTTTATAGTCTTAAAATAACCCTGTACATTTATCCCAAAAGTAAGATTATCAATGATAGCATAATCTTGCCGAACTAAATTCTATTGCATGAAAAGTATCGCTGTATTTTGCGCATCCTCGAACGGAGCCTCTCCTATTCACCTATCTACCGCCTATGAATTAGGCAAATATCTGGCTTTAAATAGCTATAAACTGGTTTATGGCGGTGCGAGTGTAGGCTGTATGGGAGCGCTCGCTAAAGGCTGCATGGAAAACGGAGGAAAGGTAATTGGTGTTTTGCCGCATTTCTTAAACAAACGAGAAGTAGCTGCTACGCATGTTTCTGAGCTTATCATGGTAGAAAGCATGCATGA
>CBFHLF010000038.1:0-15285 GCA_965656555.1 uncultured Acidiluteibacter sp.
ATGGGTCGAGACTTTAGATGACCGTCATTCTGAGTAGCAGTCATCATCGCTACATTTTGATTTTCAATTAGATTTAATAAAGAGTTGTATTTCGTTTCCATAGTTTTTATTTTGCCTTTAAAGGCGCAAGGACTGTTCCAAGCCACCTTTTAGGGCACTAAGGGGATTTGAGCACTCTACTAGACTTAAAATTTGTGGATGTTGTGTCACACTTGTGAAGTCTTTTGCCAGAAGTAGAAATGGTTTACCTCCTTCTTCCTGTATATTCCATGGCTTCTCCTTTCCCAAAACCATAGCTAAACCCGACAGTAATAAATCGACCTCTTAGACCATAATTGTAACTGTAAATATCTTGTTGGTCAATAATGCTTTCTCGAAAACGAGATTCAAATAGGTCACGAACACTTGCACTAACAACTGCTTTTCCTTTCAAGATCTTTTTACGAATTCCTAAATCCATGAAAATGTTTTGAGAAACGGTACTCTGAACGGTACGGTATCGTGACCGAAAATTACCTGTAACTTCAAAGTCAATATCGTAAGGAAATTTAAACTTTGTCGTCACTTTTGAGTTAAATTGATCACCATTAAAATCGAATGAAGTACCCTCAAAAGAACCATCTCGCTGAAAGAAGTTGTAATTTGCGTCTCCTTGGAGGGTAATCTTTTTACTTAAGGTGTACTTTGCATTCAACTCAATACCTGTTGATTGGTTGGTTCCAATGTTTAATGGGGTTTGCACATTTACATTATCCTGAAATATAGAAATCCGTTCTATTACCGCTGTTGTTCTTCTGTAATACACACCAAAATTCAAGGCATACTTTTTCTGAATGTAAATACTCGTAAACTCATAGGAGTCTGTAAACTCTGGCTGTAAATTTGGGTTTCCTGTTCGAAAATTAAAATTGTTACGGATGTTAAAGAATGGATTTAAATCCCATAACCGTGGTCGATATATCCGCTTGGAGTAACCGGTTTGTAAAGAAAAGTTCTCAGTCAGCTTATATGATATATGTAAAGTTGGGAAAAAGTTGGTGTAATTTTTATCGTTGGTCTCATCTGTAGTTTCAAGCAAGGTGGATAAGTCTGTATTTTCTGCTCGTAAACCTGCTTTTACACCCCATATATCATTTTCATAAGCGATTGTTCCATACACTCCTAGTACTTTCTGATTAAAGTTAAAAAGATTGGTCAATGCGGAATCAATAACAAATCCATTATCTACAAAGTCGAGTGTAGTAAAATCATTACTTACATCCGTAATGACATATTGAGCTCCTGTCTCATAGCTAAATCGGTCATTAATTGGCTTTGCATAGTCCAACTTAAAGGTATAATTAGCTTCACTGAATGCTGTTTCGGTACGTTGAAATGGTTGTATATCGGAACCAAAAGTAGTTACATTCTCAAATTGTGATGATAGATCTTTTCCAAAAAAACTACCCAATGCGCTAAATAATAGGGTATGCTCTTTATCATCTTTAAATTCTCGTTGATAATTCAGTTCATATTGCCACTTTGGGTTTGTGGCTTCAGTCTCTTCATCTCGGTACCATTGAGTAACTAAATTTCCATTTGAGAAGCTACTAAAGTTAGTCAATGAAGGTTGATCTTCAATCTCATAGGCAAAGTTACCTGATAATGTTATGACATTATTCTCATTAATGTGATAATCTGTACCTAAAGTAATATTGTAAAACTGTTCATTTCTAAACTCCTCTCCCTCACTTTCAATTCGTGTTCCGCTTACTAAATTGTCATTGATATTTTCATTTTGCCTAGGCAATGAACGATATCCGGCACCTAGTTGAGTAAATAGGTTAAACTTTTCCGTTCTTCGGTTTAAGCTTATCCCAACACTTTGATTATCAGGAATACCTGCATTTACTGAAACCGATCCGTTTAAGCCTTTCTTCTCCTCTTTTTTTAACACGATATTAAGAATTCCTGAAGTACCTTCCGCGTCATATTTGGCTGATGGATTGGTAATTACTTCAACTTTTTCGATCATATCGGCAGTAATCGTTCCCAATGAATTCGCTCCATCACTTGCCAAAATACTTGGCTTCCCGTTGATTAAAACTTGCACACCTTGGCTCCCTCGTAAACTAATCTCTCCCTCTATATTCACATCTACCGATGGTACATTGTTCAATACATCTACTGCGCTTGCTCCCGTAGAACTTAAATCTTGGCCTACGTTAAATACGCGTTTATCTAATTTAAATTCTGTTTGAGAACGCTCAGAAACAACTTCTACTTCACCAAGCTCATTAGCCGATTGTTCTAACTCAATTTCGCCTATGACAACTTTTCCATTTATTGCTTTTGGTGACTCAATCATTTTCGTCTCAAAACCAATAAAGCTCACCTGAATACTAAATTCACTTTGCAGAGGAACGGACAGTGAAAAACGACCATCCTCTCCGGTTGTTGTGCCGTTAATCGACTTTTTACTGTTATTATCAATAGCCATTACCGTTGCAAACATTACTGCTTGCTTGCCTCCAGCTGACACCACTTTTCCCGTAACTTCTATGGTTGGTGCTTGCGAAAATAGTTGAGGGGTGATAAAGACAAAGTAGGCAAGAATTAAAAATCGAAAGTTCATTAGGTTCTTTTTATTCATTCCAGTATGCTAATTTTAGTTTAAATGGAATACATGCTATTTTCATGATATCTTAAAAAATAACAGGTAAATCAATACAGTGTTTTAGGGTTATGCTTTTAGACGTATTATGAACAAAAGGTTTAATCAGTGATTAATTAATTATCTAAATAAAACTTAGTGCTTGATTTACCATCTGCTTGCTATACCCATTAAGCTTTTTATGTGATGGGCTCCATCCCAAAAGGAAACGATTAAAATCTGCCCAAGCTATCGGGTAAAGTGCTCTCCACTCCATTTCTAATGCTTCAAAATCAACAGTTGGGGATACATCAGCCAATGCTGCAGACAAGTATTCAAAGTACGTATTAAGCAGTTCTATTTCATGGATAAAGCATTGCTCCTCTGTAAGGCAACTGCCTAAAAAATATGCAACATCCTTCATTCCACAGCCGCCACCAACGTATTGAAAATCGACAGCAGCCACTTCCGATAAATCTTCTGAAAAACAAAAGTTGGCAACCTTAGCATCTCCATGTATAATGGTTTGAAAAGTGCAGTTTTGAAGCAGGTCATCAATGGCATTTGCCTGCTTTTTAAGCTTACTTTCTTCCATCGCTTTCAATTCATCAGGTCGTGTTGCCAAATGCCAATAGCTGCCTTGTTCCCACAACCCATTAGGAGAGTGATTCATAAAAGTAGCGTGAAAAGTAGCAAGCCACGCTAAAACGACTTTTGCTTGCTCCACATTTAATTTATCCATTCGGGCAGTGTAACCTGAAGCATTTAAGTCTTCTAAGAGAATTAAATGTTGTTGATCAGTAGATTGCGCAAAATAGCACCGTGGAATCCTACATTGCTCACCGCATTTAGGCGCCCATTTACGATACCACTCCACCTCTATTTGGTAAGATTTTAACTTACGTAAATGTGACCGTATGGTATTCCACCCTCGAGGGTGATTGTCATTTGATTGTAAGTTAATTTCCTTGAGAATGATCGATGGATTTTCTTTGTGATCTAATTGAATACGTATTATTTTGCCATAGCCACTCCACGCATCTTGGATAACTTTACTTTCAATTATCTGTCCAAAACCTAATTGATTTGTTATTAATTCAGTGTATTTGGAATCCACATTGAGATTTTACTGGTTGATTAAATTGAGCTACTTCAAAATTAAGAAATAAAAAAGCCGAGAAGCATTTTACCACTTCTCAGCTTAATATTATCATCGCACCATAAACTAATGCTTCTTTAATAGTTCAGGATACTTCGCTTCAAAACGTCTAAGCCGTGGTATAGAAACCCGCTGAACGTAAGGATTATTAGGATTCTTTTTTTCATAGTTTTGGTGATACCCTTCAGCATCATAGAAGGTATCTAACTTTTTTACTTCGGTTGTAATTTCGTCTTCATACACCTGATCAGCTTTTAATTGATTGATGTAGTTGTTGATAATACGTTCTTCGTTTTCATTGGTGTAAAATGCAATCGAACGATATTGTGCACCTCTGTCAGGGCCTTGCTGATTTAAAGTAGTAGGATCATGGGAACCAAAAAACACCTTTACGAGTGTTTTAAACTCAACTTTATCCGGATTATAATAAATTTCAACTGCCTCTGCATGGCTTGTCAAACCTGCACTTACTTGCTCGTAAGTAGGATTTTTTTCTGTTCCGCCGGCATATCCAGATATAACTTCTGACACTCCTTCCACTTCTTCAAAAATTGCTTCTACACACCAAAAACATCCGCTTGCAAAGTAAGCTTTACTGAGACCGGATAAATCCTGTTTCTGAGCGATTGATTGCTCCACTACTGAATTATCCTTAGTTGGTTTATTGCCACATGCGGCTAAGAGCAATACAATTGCGCTAGAAATGGAAAGGAACGTCTTGATCATTATGGTAAAGAATTTTTAAATGTTTGGTAAGAACTCGGTGAGTAATACGTTGTATCACAACCAATCTCCAATGCTTTCGTTTCTATGTTTACTACACGATCAGCAGAAGGTGGGTGCGTACTTAAAAACTTGGGAGGTGCCTGAGTATTTCCATCGCTTAATTTTTGAAAGAATGTTTTTGCACCATCACAACGATAAGGCGTCTTCGATAAATACTCTACTGAATATAAATCAGCTTCCGTTTCTGCATCACGACTAAACGCTAATAAGGTTCCATTACCTGCAATTCCTGCTAAGATTTGTGAAATCTGTCCGGGCTCATTACCTAAAACAATACTTAATAGTAAGTTGATTCCATATTGCCGCTGCATTTGCTTTACTGAGTGTCTTCTATCAGCATGAGCAATTTCATGGCCCATAACACCCATCAAATCATCCTCGTTTTCTAGGTATTTGATTAATCCAGTGTAAAAGAAAATGTAACCTCCAGGTGATGCAAAAGCATTTAATGTTTGATCATCTTCAATGATATAAACTTCCCAAGCAAATTCATCACGGTAACCAATTTCTCCTGTATTTAAGATACTATCCTTCAACCCTCTAATATAATCGTAAGCAGATTTATATTGAACAGAATCTAGCAATGGATATTGACTAGGGTTTGCAAAAATCTCTGCTTTCAGCTGAGCACCTAATTCTACATCTTTTTCAGGAGAAAACAACAATACAGTTTCCTTATCATCGTCTCCACAAGCCAATAATGTAATGGCTATAATTGCAATTGCACTTAATCGTTTTAACATGTTTTTATCAATTTGTATTTATATGCAAAGATGATACAATTCATTTAATTCTGAAAGTCATCCTCTAAATCCAAATCATCGGAACTCAACATCGATTGAAATAAATCATTAAAGCGCAGTTTGGTATCCATCCGCTTGCGACCTAGTAATGAATACTCAGCAAAACCATGCAGCAACAATTCCATCATCAATAACTGCTCACCTTCCTTTAAGTCGGGTAATTTTGCATCGATAAGTTTCTGCATTCCCGGAATTTGAGTTAACTCCTCTTTGTATACTTTGTCAGAATAATCAGTCTCAATATCAATCACATTATTTGCGAAAGAGTTCAACACTGTTTGGTATAGCTGAACCGTTTCAGACTTGTTTTTCTTCAGGTCTTTTAATTCAGGGAAGTAATTAGTTATCATTGTTCTAATGGCTGATTGAACAATCGAGTAAGCCACATTTACGGCTCCTTCTTGCTCTCCTTCGTATACCATTTCTATTTTCCCAATGATTGCAGGAACAACATTCATCAAATCGGCTACACGAGCAATGGTATGTTTCTCACCATTTATGATTGCTCTGCGTTCAGCTGAACTTACCATATTTTCATAAGCCGCTATGGTTAATCGTGCTGACACTCCACTTTTAGCGTCTACATACTCACTCTTTCTGGCTTCAAAAGCAATTTGTTCCAGTAAGTCACTCAATACAGAGGGCACAGTCACCATCTCTTTTTGTTCTGCTGTTAACTTTACTTCTTGATCAGTAATTTCTTTGGAAAGCTGAATATTTTTCGGGTAATGCGTCATAATCTGACTTTGAATTCTATCTTTCAAAGGAGTTATGATCGAACCTCTATTGGTGTAGTCTTCGGGGTTTGCCGTAAATACAAACTGTAGATCTAGTGGTAGACGCAACTTAAAACCTCTTATCTGTATATCTCCTTCTTGCAATATATTAAATAGTGCTACTTGAATTCTTGCTTGAAGGTCAGGAAGTTCATTAATAACAAATATCCCTCGGTTTGCTCGAGCTATTAGACCAAAGTGAAGAACTTGCTCGTCTGAATAGCTTAATTTTAAATTAGCAGCTTTAATGGGATCTACATCACCAATTAAATCGGCGATACTCACGTCAGGTGTTGCTAATTTCTCGGTGTAGCGATCATTCCGATGCACCCACTCTATTGGCATTTTATCACCAAGCTTTTCTAGTTGTTGCCTTCCATAAAAAGAAATGGGCTCAAAAGGGTTGTCATTAATTTCTGAACCTTGAATAATGGGCATATACTCATCGAGTAAATGAACCATTAAGCGCGCCATCTTAGTCTTCGCTTGACCACGTAAGCCCAAAAAGTTAATGTTGTGCTTCGCAAGAATTGCTCGTTGTAAGCTAGGAATTACCGTATCCTCATATCCATGTATTTGATTGAATATAGGCTCTTTATTTGCTAATTTATGAATTAAATTCGCGCGTAATTCTTCTTTAACACTTTTAGGCGCATAACCACTCTTTTTAAGTTCGCCGAAAGTAGTTATTGCAGTTAATTTACTCATATCGTTCTTTTTTTATTTCGTTCATAATCTGAAAAAATGAAATTTCCTAAACCATCTAATCCTGAATAGAAAGCTCTTCCATTGTTGGCTTCTGTAAATTGCTCTACAAATCGCTGTAAGTAGGGATCCTCAGCAATCATAAAGGTGGTAATTGGAATTTTTAATTTTCGACACTGAGCTGCAAGATTCACTGTTTTGTTCAATATTTCAGGATCCTGGCCCCAGCTATTTTGATAATATTCTCCGTTTTTTATGATGCAGGTTGGCTTGCCATCTGTAATCATAAATATCTGTTTGTTGCTTGACTTCTTTCTTCTCAGTAAATCCATGGCTAATTCTAATCCTGCCACAGTGTTAGTATGATAAGGCCCCACCGTTAAATAGGGTAAATCTTTAATTTGAACCTGCCATGCATCGTTTCCAAACACTACAATATCTAGGCTATCTTTAGGATATCGAGTCGTGATAAACTCAGCTAACGCCATAGCCACTTTCTTTGCAGGCGTAATTCTATCCTCCCCATATAAAATCATGGAATGAGAAATGTCGATCATTAAAACGGTTGACAACTGCGTTTTATGACTACTTTCAACAACCTCTAAGTCTTCTTCTGTCATTCGAAAATCATCGATTCCATGATTGATCTGTGCTTTTCTAAACGATTCTGTGAAATCTATTTGCTCAAAGGTATCGCCAAACTGGAATGGCCGTTTGTCAGTAGTGGCCTCATCGCCTTTTCCAATATGCTTGGTTTGATGATTCCCAGAATCCCCTTTCTTTAATTTTCCAAAAATTTGATCAAGTGCACGCTTTCGAATGAGTTGCTCCGTTTTCGACGTAATCTTGGATTTAGAATCTTTTGGATCTGTTCGCAATAAACTTTTACGCTCTAAGTCCCTCCTAAAGTCATCTAGCGTATAGTCATCATCTGTAATGTTGTGCGCAGCATCTAACTGCTTCATCCAATCAAAAGTTTCTTCTACATCACCTGAGGTGTAAGTCATTAACTCTAAAAAGAGCTTTAAAAGCCGTTCAAATGGAGTTTGACTATTATCTTCTTTAAATTCTGAAAAGCGAAATCCTACCATGTTTTTAAAATTACCATTTAAACACAGCATGATTGTGTTTGTTTTGATATTTTAAGATATCATAACATGAAGAAAAGACGCAATGATTAGTGAGAAAAACCTTTGTATTTCTAACTTAAGAACACACTTGGAGCCATCTGAACCGCTTGAGCAAACGCTTCCTCATTAATTGAAGTTGTAATATTTTGCTGATTAAAGTAGGTCAGCATTTTCTCTGTTGGCATATTCCCAGTTAGCTCTTCTTTTGCCATCGGACAGCCTCCGAAGCCTTTGATGGCTCCATCAAATTTACGGCATCCGTTATCATAAGCAGCTTTTACTTTTTCTTCCCAACTGTCAGGAGTAGTATGCAGGTGGGCACCAACCTCGGCACTAGTAAATTCGCCAATTACCTGAGAAAATAAAGCAGCGATATTATCAGGAGCTGAAACTCCAATAGTATCCGACAATGCAATGTTTTTAACTCCACAATCTACCAGCTTTTCTGTCCACTCGGACACAACATCAGGATGCCAAGCATCACCATAAGGATTGCCAAAAGCCATGGAAACGTAAACGACCAATTCCTTCTGGTTATTTTGACATAAATTATGAATAGCCTCTACTCGCTTTAAAGATTCCTCTATCGATGAATTGGTATTTCGCTGTTGAAATGTTTCAGAAATGGAAAATGGAAAGCCCAGAAAGTTAATTTCATCAAAACTAGCGGCATCTTTAGCCCCTCGTTCATTCGCTACAATAGCAAGCAATTTAGAAGTAGTGGTATCTAACTGCAATTGCTTTAAAACTTCTGCAGTATCTCTTAATTGTGGTATGGCTTTGGGTGAAACGAAACTACCAAAGTCGATGGTATCAAAGCCCACCTTTAACAATTGATTAATGTAGGCTGCTTTCAAATCAGTAGGAATAAAATCGTGCAGGCCTTGCATTGCATCTCTAGGGCATTCAGTTAGATGTACCATTCTTCTTATTTTTAAAATACGTTATTAATCCAGTATTAATTCGCTTAACTGTTGCAGGACCACCATAGATAAATCCGCTGTAGATTTGAAGTAAATCTGCTCCGGCTTCTAGTTTTTCAATAGCATCTTCAGCAGTCTGTATTCCGCCAACACCAATAATGACCATAGGTGACTTCGCATTGGTTTTGATGTAACGAATTACCTCTGTTGCCCTTTCTTTTAAAGGTTGACCACTTACACCTCCGGCACCAATAGAAGATACTACTTCGTGAGAAGCGGTTAAATTTCCACGATCAATGGTGGTATTTGTGGCAATAACACCGTCAATTTTTGTGTCGGCTACAATAGAAACAATGTCATCTAGCTGCTCATTCGTCAAGTCAGGTGCAATTTTCAACAGAATAGGCTTTCGGTTTGGCTTTTTATCATTTAGTGACTGCAAACCATTTAGCAAATTGGTTAAAGGTTCCTTTTCTTGCAACTCCCTTAAGTTTGGCGTATTAGGAGAACTCACATTAACGACAAAATAATCAACATACTCAAACAACGCCTCGAAGCAATAGGTATAATCATCCATTGCTTTTTCGTTTGGAGTTACTTTATTTTTCCCAATATTACCGCCAACAATTAGCCCATCAGGACGATTTTTGAGGCGCTCTACAGCAGCATCAACACCACCATTATTAAACCCCATCCGGTTGATCAATGCCTCATCCTGAGGTATTCTAAATAATCGTGGTTTAGGATTACCATCTTGAGGCTTAGGAGTTAGTGTTCCAATTTCAACAAAACCAAACCCGAAAGTTGATAGTTCCTTATATAACTTAGCATCCTTATCAAAGCCAGCAGCTAACCCAACAGGATTTGGAAAATTAAGACCTAACAATTCGTTGTTAAGAACTATATCTTGCTTCCGATACAGTATTTTACTTACTTTTGAAGTAATTCTTAATTTAAGTAATATTCTTATTGCAGAGAATGCAAAATGATGAACACGCTCAGCATCAAATTTAAATAGTATTGGCTTTATTAAGGAATACATAAAAATGAATTTTAAATTACAAATTTAATGACAAGTAATTAACTACGCGTATAAAAATCAAACTAAAACAATACCTACAATCCCCATATGGAAAATCTAACCCCATTTAAAGAATTTCCTTTTCTTACTGTATTCACTTTTGGCGATAAATTCATTTTAATAAAATTCAAAAACAACGGTCGCATAGGTGTTAAAGAAGCAAAAGAATCGATAGAATCATTTGAGAGTCTCAACAAGCAAGGTTACACTAGAGTATTAACCGACGCAACTGTGAAGAATTTTGATATTACCAAAGATGCTCTAGATCTTGCAGCAAATCACCCTCATGGGCCAAAATATAACATCAAACACGCAATAGTCGTGAATTATGCTGGAATTAGGCTACTGGCAGGCTTTTTCCTAAAGTTCAGCAAACCTACGATCCCAACAAAAATATTCAACAAACTAGAAGGAGCTGAAAAGTGGCTAAAAGAGCAAGAAAGTGAGCGAGGTAACCTTTCTTAAAAAATAGAGTATACCCAAAAAACCTATTGCTCATATGCCTGAAAAAGAAAAATTAATCAACTTTCCAAGTGTTGATATTTACACCTTCGGAGATAAATATCTGTACTTCGACATAAAAGAAGGTGCTTACTATGATTTAGAAGAAATGATAGCAGTAACAGAATTTATGTTACCATACGCCAAAAACGGTCGACGACTATTCATAACAGATATGAGAAAAAGCTTTTTAAAATTTTCTGAAGAAGCTATGGACTGGAATGCAAACTTTGAGCCTGCAAAAACACTTAAGATAAAAAATGCACTTATAGTAAACAACCTCTTCATACGTTCTAGTATTAATTTATTTATCCGAATCAAGAAACCAATCTATTCTACAAAGTGCTTTAGGAGTGTAGAAGGAGGAATAACGTGGCTTAATAAGCAGGATTAAAGGTTTCAAAAGTATTATCGGTATAAAAGACAATAATTCGATCAACCTTCTTTTTAGTTGTCGATAAACTCGAACTGATGTTAGTGCTTTCGTCTAGCTGAGTATCTATTTGTTTCTTCTCGATAGGATTATTGTGTGGTTCTTCAGCAACAACCTCTTCTTTTACCTTATTATTACTTTGTTCCTGATCAGTTGCAGCAATCGATTGCTCTTGATTTGATTGCTTTCCATTTATTAACCATTGCGCATCAACCTTTGGGTAGTGTTCTAGAATTTTTTGAATAAAGTCCAAGCTAGGCTTATTTCGCTCACTTAAAATATGAGAAATACTGGAGCGCTGCACACCTATCTTATCTGCAAAGCTTGAAGGAGTTTCATTATATACCTTCATTACATATCTAAATCGATCAACTAAATTCATATTTTACAAATGTAACTAAATGATTTATTACAGAAGTAAATTAGGTTAAAAAAGTTAATAAATAGTAAGGTTTTGATTAAATTTTTAATTTACATAAACTCTACCCAAGATTGATTTGCAATACTTTAATACAAAAATATACGCTCTAACTTTTAGCCATTACATAAGTAAACAGTTGCGTCAAAAAACTGGATTTAACTTGTTTACAATTGTAACTAGATGGCTGTTTTGGAGTATCACAAATGTAAATACCTCTATTTACAATTGTAATTTACAGATGTAACAATTCCATCTTTTAAAGATTTAACTTACTTTAAAGCTAATTTAGATGAACCTAAATATAAACTAAGGGTATGTACAAAAATCGGAGTACATTTGCTAAAAATATGAAACATGACCTCTTTAGCTGAAGAAAATTACTTAAAGGCTATTTATGCCCTAAACATGAGTGAATCTACTGCAAGTACAAACAATATAGCCGATCGGTTGGAGACAAAAGCATCTTCTGTTACTGACATGCTGAAACGCCTAAATGAAAAGCAGTTGGTAGACTATCAAAAATATCAACCTGTAACACTAACTCCAAAAGGAAGAACCATTGCAATCGACGTTATTCGGAAGCACCGTTTATGGGAATACTTTTTGGTAGAAAAATTGAAGTTTGGTTGGGATGAAGTCCATGATATCGCTGAGCAATTAGAACACATCCAATCCCCTGCCCTAGTCAATCGTTTAGATGAATTTCTAAATTCGCCAAAGTTTGACCCTCATGGTGACCCAATACCGAATAAAGAAGGAAAAATAACTGAGCACCATGAAGAAGTGCTCGCTGAGCTAGAGATAAACAAAGTAGCTCACATCGTAGGGGTTAAAGAACACTCTAATGCATTCCTCCAATACTTGGATGCCATGCAACTAGTTTTAGGTACAAAGATAAAACTGGTTAATCGCTTTGAATTTGACCAATCAGCTGTTATTGAGTTTTTTGACACCAAAAAAAATATCACAATTTCACATGAAATAAGTAAAAATCTATATATTAAATCAGTAATCGAAAAATGAAAAGAGTTTTAACCTTACTTGTAATAGCTTTTGCTGTTAGTTGTGCCCCCTCTTCACCGAAAGAAGAAAAATCAGAAAATAAAGTTCCACAAAAGTTAAACATTGTCGTTACTACTAATATTTTGGGAGACATGGTGGACAATATCGTAAAGTCCAAAGCAAACGTCACAACGCTTATGGGTGCAGGAGTAGACCCTCATCTATATAAAGCAACACAAAATGATATCTCAGCATTAATGAACGCCGACATTATTATTTATAATGGACTGCATTTAGAAGGAAAAATGGGTGAAATTTTCGAAGGAATTACAGGAAATCAATTAGTAATAGCTGCTTCTGATGGAATTCCTGACTCTTTGCTGATTACTTCAAATGATTTTCAAGGAGCTCATGATCCACATATATGGTTTGATCCGAATTTATGGGCTCAGTCGTGTCTGTATATTACAGATCAAATTGCTAGAAAAGTACCTTCCGCAACTGAGGAAATAACTGTATGGGGAAGATCATATGCGAACAATATGAGTGGAATTGATTTTTGGATTAAACAAGAACTAAAGCAATTACCTAAAGACAAGCGATTGCTGATCACTGCTCATGATGCGTTTGGTTATTTTGGGAGAGCTTATGATATAAAGGTTAAAGGACTTCAAGGACTATCAACGCTTTCGGAATACGGACTTAAAGATGTTACCGAGATGGTTGACTACATAATTGATAATAAGGTAAAATCAATTTTCGTAGAAACCTCCGTAAACCAACAATCTGTTGAGGCGGTAGTGGAAGGTTGTAAACAAAAAGGATACAATGTTGAAATCGGCAATCAGTTGTATTCTGATGCAATGGGTGCTCCAAACAGCAATGGCGGAACGTATTTAAAAATGATGAAGCATAACGTTTCAAGTATTATCAGAGGATTAAAGTAATGGAGAACATTGCACTAGAAACACATAATTTAACTGTTAGCTACAACAAAAAACCGGTTTTATGGAATGTTGATTTTAAACTTCCAGCAGGTCAAATAGTGGGTATTATCGGGCCTAATGGGTCGGGAAAGACTACTTTACTGAAGTCTATTATGGGCCTTACTCCTCTCAGCTCTGGTTATGTCGAGATTTTTGGCAGTCAACTAGATAAAGTTCGAAACAAGATTAGCTACGTACCCCAAAAAGAGTCTGTTGACTGGGATTTTCCGGCAAGCGTCATGGATGTTGTTCTTATGGGTAGATATAGCCCTAAAAACTTGTTTAAGCGCATCTCTAAAAGAGACAGAGATTTAGCAGCAGAGGCACTAGAAAAGGTTAATTTACTTGAATATTCTGATCGTCAAATCTCTCAACTTTCAGGAGGACAGCAACAACGCGTATTTATTGCCCGTTCACTTACTCAAAATGCGGATCTATTTATTATGGATGAGCCTTTTGTAGGAGTAGACGCATCAACTGAGCAAGCCATTCTAAAGTTGATGCAAGAAATGAAACAAAAAGGGAAAACGGTAATTGTAGTTCACCACGATTTACAAACGGCAAAAGATTACTTTGATTGGATCGTTTTACTAAACACCCGATTAGTAGCTTCAGGACCAAAATCGGAAATATTTAACGAAGATCTACTACAAGAAGCGTACGGAGGGAAATTAAACGTATTGAGTAAAGTTGGTGAGCTTGTACGACAAAATGACTTTCCTATTCGAGAGAAAAAACGCAAATAATGGAAGAATTACTCAACTTCTTTTCTTTTTCTGACCCAAATGTACGTTTTGTCGCATTTGGAACCATGCTTTTAGGGGCGGCCGCAGCGATTGTAGGCACCTTCGCCTTTTTGCGAAAGCAAGCGTTAGTTGGTGATGCAGTCGCCCATTCTATTCTGCCTGGAGTGTGCTTAGCTTTTATCATTTCAGGTACCAAAAACCCTATTTACCTTTTGATTGGTGCAGCTATTTCCGGATGGATATCCCTTATTGCCGTTGATTATATTGCCAATAATTCAAAATTAAAAAGTGATAGTGCAATTGGTATTGTACTTAGCGTATTCTTTGGTTTTGGGATATTACTACTAACAACCATACAGCATTCAGGAAATGCAGCTCAGGCAGGATTAGATAAGTTTTTATTTGGTAAAGCAGCATCCCTAACTTCAGGAGATGTATATACATTTGGAGGTGTGGCGATAATACTCATACTAGTAGTTTTCATCTTCTACAAAGAATTTAAACTAATTGCATTCAATCCTGATTTCGCACAATCCATTGGTTTGCCGGTTCGTACATTAGAATTCATACTATCTACATTAACAGTTCTTGCAATAGCAGTTGGTATACAGGCAGTTGGTGTGGTTTTAATGGCTGCACTATTAATCACTCCTGCAGCTGCTGCGCGCTTTTGGACACATCAGCTCTGGAAAATGATTCTCATTGCTACTGTTTTTGGTTCATTGTCGGCGCTAATTGGCACTTTTATTAGCTATAGCTACCCATCCATGCCAACAGGACCATGGATTGTGGTGTGTCTATCGATGATGGCTTTATGCTCCATTTTCTTTGCACCAAAAAATGGAATCGTACCACGACTAAACAATCAACGAGCGAACCGTTTAAAGATTAGAAATGAAAATATACTAAAACTCTTCTACCACAAAGGAGAACATCACACCGACTTTTTTAAAGGATACAGCAAAGATGAATTATTAGCCACACGAGATTTTAGCACACAAGAGATTGAAAATGGGCTCCAACATCTAAAGAAGAAAAATCTGGTTCGAAAATTAGAAATGCAATGGCACCTAACATCATCCGGCTTAACAGCTGCTAAGCGAGTAGTAAAGCTCCACCGACTATGGGAAATGTACCTAAACAAACGGTTGAAGTTAGCGCCAGATCATGTTCACAATGATGCAGAAGCAATCGAACATAT
>CBFHLF010000039.1:0-14894 GCA_965656555.1 uncultured Acidiluteibacter sp.
ACTCTATTAATACAGGCATTTCAACAATTGAAACGTTTCAGAAGTTGGCACCAAATTCCAAATTTTTACATATCGATTTGGAGGGGTTCGATGATTCGTATTTCTACGAACAGAATCAAACGAATACCCTTGTTGGAGCACATGCTCATTTCGCAGTTACGAGAAAAAATAAGTCGAATCATTTTTTTCGGAAGTCTCTGAGAGTAGGGATTATGTATGGTAATCAAAGTGTATATTATGACACTTACAGCAAAGTTGAAACCTTTACAGTAGATACTGTTACATCAAATTCTACAGGAATGTCCTATCCAATAGACTCTACATCTACTACGAGAATATCGATGGATTATGAACAAACTCAGTTGTTTGTAGATGTAGCGTATTTGTTGCATACTAAAGAGTGTAATCGTTTTTCTTTATTTGGTGGAGCAGGAGTTTTAATCGGGTTTTCGGTTGACGCAAATACATATGTCCAATTAAACGAAGATTTTACCTATTCGGCTAATTCGCCAAACCAGCTAAGGCCAACCTACGAAGATTTTATGTTTAGAGAGGAGGTTTTTATTAATAGGAGTGGTTTTGTTGGAGCAGTTTCTATTCCAGTTGGAGTTGACTTTAGAATGGGAGAAAATTCTTCTTTTTGGAAGAGTAGTCACCTTTCAGCTGAAATCAGGCCAAGTATCTCCATTAATCAAATTCCTGAGATTAGTACTGAGGTTAGTACTTCGATGATAGGAATGTTTTCTTATCGGTATCAATTTCGTTAATTGTTTAGTTTAACTGTTAATTTGAAAATAAAAAAAGCTTCGATTTTCGAAGCTTTTTTTATTTAGATTCCAATTAGTTTTTGATAAGCTTTTTAGTTATTCGCTCATTGCTATCTGATAGCTCTAAAAAGTAAACTCCTTTGCTCAATTCACTTGTGTTTAAGGTATGTGTTCCCATCCCATTAAATTGCTCTATTGTGATAGCTTGTCCGTGTGAATTGTATAATCGTACTATTAGTTTGCCATTTACTTTGCTATTGATTGACAGTCGATTATTTATTGGATTTGGGAAAACTGAAATTGAGTTGTCAAAAGAAATCTCACCTAAGGAAGTTACAATATTTGCAGTAATAGGCACGATAATATTTCCTTGTGAACCAGGAAGTCCGGTGCTGAAGCTTAAGGTTTCACTTACACTACCAAAGTTGTTGGCTTGTAACTTTATCGGAAAAATAAACGATTCTCCTGGATTAACCGAAATGGTCGGTGTTAATGCTCGATCGAAACTCAGGTCAGTGGTATTGGATAGCGATATATTTGAAAGTGTAATAACTGTATTTCCTGTATTTACGATTATGTAGTTAAATAAAGTATCCTTGCTTACTGTGCCGAAATTAATCGAAGCCTGAGTAACATCAATACTATTTACTGATGGAGCACTTGAATTACTTACAAAATTGGTGATTCTATCAACGAACTGAGGGTAGTCAATGAACGGATTTCTATTTCCTTGGAATGTTGCAATATCATCATTCCGTCTCTCTTCAATCGCATCAGGAGCAAAAGTAGCGTGCCATTGCTTTAAAATATTCTGCTGAACAGAAAAATGATTTGAATAATCTTGGTAACGCAACACAAAATACATCATTGCTCTTGCAGTCGTGCCTTTTTGTGCATCCCTTGGTTCAAATAGAGAATTATTAGAGAATGAGCCTCCACCTACAGCAGATCCTCCTGTAACATTGCCAAAAGGCTTATTTCCTCGTGTAGAATTAGAATTGTTTGTTGTAGGAAATAGGTGGTGCAAATCACTTCTCATAGGAAGGTTAGAGTTAAAAAATCCTTGAGGGAAGGTATGTTCTGTATTAAACTGAGGGTTTCCATTCTGAGCCGCAGACCGACTGGTGTACCCGGTAATTTTTGTGCCGGTATACACACACTCCAAGGTATTTACGTTGGCTGACTGTCCATTTGTTTTCTCATTGTCGATTAGCATAAACATCTCATCTCTTGCGGCGCTGTAGCTGATGTTAGTTGCCATACCGTTGGTGATGGTGGTTTTCAATGCTAGCTTTAGCTGCTCTTCTTCTTTATTCTCAGTTGCTGAATAATAGCTTTTTGAATACGTTCCTTGACCAACAAGATCTACTGAGGTGAATCCTGAATTGGCCGTGTGTTTGATCACGAGTTCAGAGTTATGCTGTATGTTATGCTTAGGGTTAAACTTTACATAAACCGTTTTGTTTGCATTGGCTGCTATTGTGAAGTTGGATTCACTAGCTGAAAATGGAGTAGAATTGTATGTATTGTAAAACTTTAATTGGTTTACTGTCACTGGAGATGCTGAAGTGTTGGTAATAACCAATGGTAAACTATCTGTCGTAAGTTCATTTACACTTCCGAATGATAACTGAGATTGATTTACAGTTAATACTTGTGCTGAGGTAAACAATGGGATGCTAAGTGCGAGAAGTAAAATTCTTTTCATAATATCATTTTAATTTATGACAAAAGTAAATATTAATAACTTTACAGTTACTTTCAAATACTATGAGTCGAATTAAGAATACGTTATTATCGTTATTGAGTGGTGTGCTATTAGCAGTTGCTTGGCCAGAAACTCCAGGGATTACTTTTTTTATTTTCATTGCTTTGGTGCCATTACTCTTTGTAGAGCATAATTTGTCGAAAGACGGTATCAATCAATCCGTATCATTTTTTGGTCAGAGCTATCTGGCCTTTTTTGTTTTTAACTTGATTACCACCTGGTGGATTTATCATGCATCACTTCCTGGTGCCATTATGGCCATTGTTTTTAACTCTTTCTTTATGGCCGTGGTATTCTTTTTATTTTACATCGTAAAATTTCGAGTAGGGAAAAAGGAGGGTTACATCGGTTTGGTTTTGTTGTGGCTCGCATTTGAATATTTACACCTCAATTGGGAGTTATCTTGGTCGTGGCTAACTTTTGGTAACGCTCTAGCCAATACACCAAACTGGATTCAATGGTATGAATACACCGGTCATTTGGGTGGGTCATTGTGGATTTTGGTGTCGAATGTGCTGCTGTTTATTATTGTTAGAAATATTGTTAGCTACCGTCAGCCGGTGCAGTATCAATTATTTCGCACGCTATTTTTGTTGTTAATCTTAGTTGGTCCAATGGCTTGGTCATTGATGGTATATGATGCCTACGAAGAGCAAAAAGATCCGGTAGGAATCGTAGTAGTACAGCCAAATATCGACCCATACACCGACAAGTTTGGAGGAATGTCAGAGTCGGATCAAATCGACCGTATATTTGAGTTGGCAGAGGAAAAGCTAGACGAGAATACTGATTATATTGTGGCACCTGAAACTTCCTTTCCCGCTAATTATTGGGAACATGAGTTGAATTACATTTATGGAACTGACCGTGCTAGAGAAACTATTAAAAAGTTTCCTGATGTGACTTACATAGGCGGTTTATCCACTGCACGATTATATACCGAAGGAGAAGAATATCCATTTACTGCAAGAAAGTTTAGGGATAATAGTCCGGGAAGGTTCGATATATTCAATGCAGCATTGCAGATCGATCGAACACGAAATATTACACTTCATAGAAAATCGAAGCTCGTACTTGGCGTAGAAAAGTTGCCGTTTAGAAAATACTTGAGTTTTATTGATAAGTTTTCCATTAAATTAGGTGGAGCATCAGGTTCTCTTGGATTCCAAAATAGCCCAACTAATTTTACGAATTTAGATAGCACCACCATTGCACCAGTTATTTGTTACGAATCGGTTTATCCTGAATATGTAGGTGAATACATTAACCAAGGTGCAGAGTTGATTTTTATCATCACCAATGACGGGTGGTGGAGTGACACTCCAGGGTATAAACAACATTTAGCTTACGCCCGATTGTTGGCTATTTCTTACCGAAGAAGTATTGCTAGAAGTGCTAATACCGGAATATCAGCCTTTATCAATCAACGAGGGGAAGTTATACAACGAACGCAGTGGTGGAAAAAAGACGTGTTAAAGGCACAGCTGAATAAGAATAGCGAATTAACTGTATATGCAAACTACGGTGATATAATTGGCCGAACGGCAGCTGTATTTGCGCCGCTCTTATTGTTGCTCACCTTCGTAAGAAAGGTACGCAGTAAATAAGCGGTCAATTATAGACCATTTAAGTCGATATTTCGTTAATTTTACAAGCTGATAAATCGATCAATACTTAATAAAATCTCAATAGAATAAAGATGGAAAAATACGATGTAGCAATTATAGGATCAGGACCTGGTGGATATGTATGTGCAATTAGATGCGCACAACTAGGCATGAAAACAGCACTCATCGAAAAATATAATTCCTTAGGAGGTACTTGCTTAAACGTGGGTTGTATTCCTTCGAAAGCGCTACTAGACTCATCAGAACACTTTTATCAAGCAAAACATCAGTTCGAAGAACATGGTATTGGGTTGAAAGATCTGAAAGTGAACTTCGAGCAAATGATTAAGCGTAAGCGCGGAGTTGTAGAGCAAACTGTTGGTGGTATTGACTACTTAATGAAGAAAAATAAAATTGATGTAATCACCGGTACAGGTTCATTTGAGAGCAATACTGTCATTAACATTGATGGAGAAAAGAAATCGCAAATAGAGGCGAAGAAAATAGTTATTGCCACAGGATCTAAACCAGGATCACTGCCATTTATATCGATAGACAAAGAACGTGTGATTACCTCTACTGAGGCGTTAGAATTAAAAGAACTTCCTAAGGAAATGATCATCATTGGTGGCGGAGTAATAGGCCTAGAATTAGGTTCTGTTTACGCTAGATTAGGAACTAAGGTATCGGTAGTAGAATACATGGATGGAATTATACCTACCATGGATAAAACGATGGGCAAAGAATTGCAAAAATCACTAAAAAAGATTGGCGTTGAATTTTACCTAAGTCATAAAGTAAAATCGGTAGAAAATACTGGTAAATCCGTGACTGTAAAAGCAGAAAACAAAAAAGGCGAAGAAGTGAGCCTTGAAGCTGAATACTGTTTAGTATCAGTTGGTAGAGTTCCATTTACAAAAAACCTAGGTCTAGATAAAGCTGGCGTAAAGTTAGACGATAGAGGTAGAGTAGAAGTAGACGGTCACCTAAAAACCAATGTAGATAATATCTATGCGATTGGCGATGTAGTGAAAGGGGCTATGCTCGCACACAAAGCTGAAGAAGAAGGAATGTATGTAGCTGAGCACATGAATGGCGAGCATCCGCATATCGATTATAACTTAATTCCGGGAGTAGTTTACACATGGCCTGAAGTGGCGAGTGTAGGCCAAACGGAAGAGCAGTTAAAAGAATCTGGAGTTGCCTATAAAGTGGGGTCTTTCCCATTTAAAGCGAGCGGAAGAGCAAGAGCAAGCATGGATATAGATGGATTAGTAAAGGTGCTTGCCGATAAAGAAACGGATGAAATTTTAGGTGTACATATGATTGGGCCTAGAACAGCAGATATGATAGCTGAAGCGGTCGTTGCTATGGAGTATAGAGCAACTGCAGAAGATATTTCAAGAATGAGTCACGCTCACCCAACGTTTACAGAGGCAATGAAGGAAGCAGCGCTAGCGGCTACTGATAACCGAGCGATTCATATTTAATAAAACTATTTTTAGAAATGAATGTTTGAAAAGCGTTGTAGGTGATACTTACAACGCTTTCAATTTATAAGAATAAAACAACATGGAAAAAACAGGCGTACTAGTCGTTAATTTGGGAACACCTGATAGCCCAAAAGTAAAAGATGTAAGACCATATTTAAGAGAATTTTTAAATGATCCTCGGGTAATTGATATCCCTTGGTTGTTGCGAAAGATCCTGGTGAATTTAATCATTGTTCCATTTCGTTCCTTTAGTTCTTCTAAGATTTACAAAGAACTATGGACTGATGAAGGTTCTCCATTACTGCTTTATGGAATACAAGTTAAGGAGATGCTTCAAGAGCAGTTGGGCGATAAATTTGGCGTTCATCTGGCCATGCGCTACAAGAATCCAAGTATGGATGATGTAATGGCAGAAATGCGCATGCAGAACTATACCAAGATTATTGTATTTCCAATGTTTCCCCATTATGCATCGGCAAGTACAGGCTCAGCGATAGAAAAAGCGATGAAGATTATGAGTAAATGGTGGGTAATTCCAGAAGTTACTTTTATCAGCCAATATTGGGATCACCCTGGCTTTATTGATGCCTGCGTAGAGCGCGCTAAACAATATAATTTAGATGAGTATGAGCACTTTTTATTCTCTTATCACGGTGTGCCGGAAAGGCATGTGGATAAGGTGTATTTAGATGGTTCGCCTTGTGCTGACCATAACTGTGAAAATGAATTAACGGATACTAATAAATACTGCTACAAGGCGACTTGTTTTGCGACTACTCGATTAATTGTAGAGCGTTTAGGTATTCCTGAAGATAAATACACCGTAGCTTTTCAATCTCGATTAGACAATAAGTGGTTGACTCCGTTTTCTGATAAAGTAGTAGAAGAGAAAGCCAAAGGCGGAATGAAAAAGATGTTAGCCTTTAGCCCTGCCTTTACAGCCGATTGTTTAGAAACTACTGTAGAGATTGGGATAGAATACCAAGAAATATGGGAAGAACATGGCGGCGAAAAAATTCAATTGGTCGAGAGCTTAAATGCTCACCCAGTTTGGGTAAAAGCAATTAAGGATATGGTTTTAGAGCGAGTTTAATACTCGCTTTTTTTTGGCGTTACCTAAAGGTCGGGCTATCCGCTATATCTTTTATTTCATAAAAGGGTGCCGCTTCTATCCCTAACGTAAATCACATATAAACCTCCAAGATTTTTAAATCAAAACCTCGGAGACTTAAGGTCAATTATTCAAAGGTTCCCCTTCTGGGCGTTTATGTTTCCAACGTTTATGGCTCCAAAGCCAATAAGCAGGCACTTTTCTGATTTCTTCTTCTAATCTCCTAGTATGTCTTTTAGTGATTTCACCATAGTCCATCTGGCTAGCATCCTCACAAATCGTTTCATACTCTAATTGAAAATGACCACGTTTTAATCTTCGGATATGGCAGTAAACTACTGCACAATTATATTTGCTGGCAAATTTTTCAGCTCCAAACTGTACACCAGTTTCTTGGTTTAAAAAAGTCATCCAGTAGGCACGTTGACCTTTTCGTGGAGATTGATCAGAACCGAAAATAATCATTCGTTTTTCTTCTGACTTCTCTGCCATTAATTCACGTACTTCGGCACTCGGTAATAGGTGTAATCCAAATCTGGATCGACTCGCTTTTATTTTTTTATCGAAAAATTTATTCGCTAAGGGAGTAAATAATGCAATCGGTTTGATGTTGATGGTTGGGCCAACTGCTACAGCGAATAATTCCCAATTGCCGTAATGACCACCCACTAAAACGACATCCTTCCCTTGCTTTCCTAATTTATTTACGACTTCTACATTTAAAGAGCGCATTCTTTTCTGTGCATCCTCATGAGAAATACTAAATGCTTTGATACTTTCTAAAATGAGATCGCAGAAATGACGGTAAAATTGAAGCATAATCGCTTTTACTTCTTTTTCTGACTTTTCAGGAAAGGAGCGTTGAATATTTCCAAAAACGACCTTTTTTCGATAGCCAACGATAAAGTAGATGATGAAAAAAACCACGTCAGATATTCGGTAAATAACCCAAAATGGTAGTAACGAAAGCGGCTTAATGATGAGGTAATATAAAAGTTTGCTTAACATAGATGATCTTCATCAATAAAATTGAAAAGCAAAGCTATAATAATTCTTGTTTTTACGTCTATTTTTTTTATCAATTACTTTTAACGAACCATTTCAATTGCTTTGGGTTTTCTACCTTTGAATATGCAACGCTACCAACATTCTATTTCTGCTCCAAGCTATGCTCAATTAGTGGAATTGTCTGCTAAATTTGAAGTAGCTACCGTTTTGAATTCTAATAAGTATGAAGATCAATATGGCAAATATGAATGGATCGCAGCTTACGGAGCGAATGATTTCATTGCGCCAAGTACGGATTCGTTTTCGCAATTAGAGCACTTCGTTAACAAGAATAAATGGTCGATTGGGGGTTTTTCTTATGATTTGAAAAATGAAATAGAGCAGTTAACTTCTAAAGAAGAAAATCCCATCGGTTTTCCATTACTCTATTTTTATGCTCCTCAATTCTTGTTGTATCAAAAAAGGAATTCAAAGCAAATTGAATTTTATATAGCAGAGGGCATTAGCAAAGAAGCTATTCAGCTTTTTATAGCACAGTTGTTTTCTGAAGTGGTTAATGCTAAAAGTCGGGTTCCGACATTACAACCTAAACTATTAGAAAAGGCTTATTTAGATAAAATCCGATCATTAAAAAAGCACATTCAGCGAGGAGATATTTACGAAGTCAATTTTTGCCAAGAGTTTTATGCAGAAAATAGTGTGATTAATCCTGCATCGGTAATGTTAGCGCTCAATAGTAGTGCGCCAATGCCTTTTTCTACTTTCTTTAAGTGTAATGCGTCTTATTTAATGGGTGCTACGCCGGAACGGTTTATGTGTAAAAGAGGTGATGCTTTAATTGCTCAGCCGATAAAAGGCACGCTAAAACGATCCAACAAATTGGAAGAAGAGGTGACGCAACTCAAGAATGATCCTAAGGAGCAAAATGAGAATGTGATGATAGTGGATTTGATGCGAAATGACTTATCGAAAGTGGCGCAGCGAGGAACCGTAAACGTGGAAGAACTTTTTGGGGTGTATTCTTTTCCAAGAGTTCATCAGATGATTAGTACGATTTCTGCTAAATTAAAGCCTGAAGTTTCATCGGTGGAAGCCATAAAACAAGCCTTTCCTATGGGCTCCATGACTGGTGCACCAAAAGTAAGTGCCATGAAATTAATTGATGAATTCGAATCGTCCAGGCGCGGATGGTACTCTGGTGCGGTAGGATTTTTTGAACCAAACGGAGATTTCGATTTTAATGTCGTTATTCGGTCATTGCAATACAATGCTGTAAATCAATACTGCTCGTTAATAGTCGGCGGTGCAATTACCGATCAATCTATTCCTGAAAAAGAGTACACCGAATGTTTGTTAAAGGCAAAGTCAGTGTTTAATTTAACCACTAAAAAGACCGCAGATGCTAGATAGGTTAAAAGAATTTAATAGGGAGAAAGGACTATTTACTTCAACTGATAAATTACTTATTGCGGTAAGTGGTGGAGTAGACTCTATTGTTTTAGTGGAATTATTACGTCAATTGGATAATCAAATTGCTGTGGCTCATTGTAATTTCAAGTTGAGAGCAAGAGAAAGTGATTTAGATCAAGAATTCGTGAAAGAATATTGCGAAAAGCATGACATCCCATTTTATACCATTTCATTTAACACCAAAGAAATTGCGGCAGAGCGAAAAATTTCTACCCAAATGGCTGCTCGCGAACTTCGTTACGAATGGTTTGAGGATTTGATCGAACGGTATGAATTAGATAAATTAGTTACTGCCCATCATATTAATGATCAGGTAGAAACCTTTTTTGTGAACTTACTTAGGGGTAGCGGAGTAAATGGACTGTCAGGCATCCCGATTAAAGCGAATCGATTGGTTCGACCGTTGAGTTTCGCTACGAAGCCGGAAGTAAAAGATTTTGCAGCGAGTAAAAACTTAAAATACAGAGAAGATGAATCGAACACAGAAAATAAATACGTTCGAAATAAAATTCGATTGGAGATTATTCCCTTATTGGAAGAACTTAATCCTTCTTTTATTCAGAATGCCCACAAAAGTATGAACCTACTTTCGGAGGCTAACTTATTAGTAGAAGAAGAGGTTAGTCGATTTAAAAAGCTTGGTGTAAAGTCTGAGGCTGATGTGGTAACAATCAATTGGGAATTGCTGAGAAAGTCAATTGCTCCACAGCTAGTTGCTTATGAATTACTCAAGGTGTTTGGGTTTAACAGTAGTCAAGTAGAAAATATCGTACAGACCAAAAGTCTATTAACTGGCGCTATTTTCGAATCAGAAACGAATGTGTTGTTAGTCAATAGAGATGAGTTAATTGTATCACCTAAAAAGGAGATAAATGGTGTGCGAGAGGAAAAGATTGGCGTCTTAGTTTTTGAGAATAAATGGCTAAAAGGAGATGTAATTCCCAGAGCAGAGTTATTGGAATTTCCTGATGGAATTACCGAAGCAGCTTTTGATGCAGATTTAATTGAGAAGCCCATTTTGTTAGATGGTTGGCAAAAAGGTGACGCTTTCCAGCCTTTCGGTATGAAAACATTTAAAAAGTTAAGTGACTTTTTTATCGATGAAAAACTGTCGTTGTTTCAGAAAGAAAAGGTGCAAGTGTTGCGCTCCAATGATTCCATCGTTTGGGTAGTGGGCCATAGAGCCGATAATCGATTTAGAATTACAGAAAACACAAAGCAAGTTTGGTTGGTTAAAAGAAAATGAACTTAAAGCAAAAGGTCGCAGCAGAGAAATTTTACTTTTTACTCGGCGGTATTTTTATCGCTTGTTTAGTCAGTGGGAATCTGATTTTCCAAAAGTTTTTTAGCTGGGATTTTTTTAATTCTTACACCTTTGAACTGTCAGTTGGAATCTTACCTTATCCGCTTACTTTCTTGATTACTGATCTAATTTCAGAGATTTATGGGAGAAAGCGAGCGAATTTTGTAGTGGTGTCAGGCTTAGTGGCCACTTTTTTCATTTTTCTATTAGTGCTTATTGCAGATGCAGTTCCTGCTACAAGTTGGTCTCCTGTTAGCGATGAGCTATTTACTAAAGTATTTGGTCTGACAGGAGCTGCGGTAACGGCTTCTATGGTTGCTTACTTACTAGCCCAGTTCGTCGATATTCGTATTTATCATTTTTGGAAAAAGAAAACCAATGGCAAGCACCTTTGGTTGAGAAATAACTTCAGTACCATTACCTCCCAATTGGTCGATACTGCAAGCGTCTTGCTGTTGCTTTGTGCATTCGGCAGCATTGAGTGGAGCAGATTTGGCGATTTATTGACCAATGGATTTTTATATAAATTGTTGATTGCATTGATCGATACGCCTATTTTATACCTCTTGGTGTATTTAGCTAAACGAAAATTTGGTTTGGCTAATAATGAGGAAATTCCATTTGAAGGGGAGAAAGATTGAGAATGACGTTAGTACTATTTTTCTAATTTCTGTTGAACAATTTCATAAAAGAACGTATCTATTGTTTCATTAATGTTAAATTTGGGACTCGTTCAACGAAAAATTAGAACAAAATGATTCGATATTCTCACATGGCTAAATCACTTTTCTTAACGATTGGATTGATTTTTAGCACGTTGTTGTTTGGCCAAATTCAAGACCCTATAAAATGGAGCTCTACTGTAAACACAATCAGTGAAACAGAAGCTGAATTAGTGTTTACTGCCAAAATAGATAAAGGGTGGCACTTGTATTCTCAAACACTTCCAAATGATGATGGGCCAATAGCCACAGAATTTACGTTTACAGAATCGGCAGATTATGAGTTGATTGGAGAAGTGGTAGAGCCGGAAGCAATATCAGAGTTTGATAAGAATTTTGATATGGTGTTGAATTATTTCTCGAAAGAGGTATCTTTTAAGCAACGAATCAAGGTGTTGAATCCAGATGGATTTACTGTACAAGCCGAGAGTTATTCTATGGTGTGTAACGATGAAATGTGTTTGCCACCTGAAGCAATAGAATTTGAGTTTAAAATAGGTGGAGGTGGAATAGCTGAGGCACCATCTTCCAATCCTATTTCTACAGAAGTTTCTGACGATTTTTTGGATGCAGTAACTTGGGAATATTCTGTTAAGGCTATTGATGCTGAAAGTGGGAAATATGAGTTCATTTTCAACGGAAAAATAGGTGAAGGTTGGCATTTGTATTCTCAGAAGCAGAAATCTGAAGAAGAGCAAGTAATGGCGACTAAGTTTTACTTAAACAAAGCATTAGAGCCTAGCGAAGGCTTTACGGAAGAAGGTAAACTAATTTCAGCTTTTGATGCTACTGCTGACTTATATTTGAACTATTACGAAGAGGAAGTAGTCTTCAAAACCACTTTAGACGGAATTAAAGAAAAGGTATATTCCATTGAATTTGAATACATCGTATGTAACGAGTCCATGTGTTTGCCTCCTGAGCTGATAGAAGTAGAGTTTGATTTGGCTTCGGGTAAAGGAATAAATGTATTAGAGAAAGAAAATGTAGACGCATCTTTAGATATTGCTACGGTAATCCCAGCTTTACCCAATGTGGATCTGGATAATCCAGAAGGCGACTGTGGGGAAGAAAAGCAAGAAGTAAGTAATGTCTGGATGGTATTTCTTTTTGGATTTATTGGAGGATTAATTGCTTTATTGACGCCATGTGTATTTCCAATGATTCCACTGACGGTAAGTTTCTTTACCAAAGGTGATGGCGGAGGAAAAGGCTTAGGTAAAGCGTTGCTTTATGGTTTCTTTATCTTTTTAATTTATGCCATTCTAAGTATTCCATTTCACTTTAACACAGATCCTGCGGTATTGAATGAAATCGCGACAAGTGTAACGCTGAACATTATATTCTTCATCATATTTGTTGTTTTTGCGATCTCATTTTTCGGGTACTTTGAGATTACCTTACCAAGTAAATTGACTAATAAAGCTGATAATGCATCAGAAGTAGGAGGTATTTTAGGCATCTTCTTTATGGCCTTAACATTGGCGTTGGTTTCCTTCTCATGCACAGGGCCAATTTTAGGAACCGTACTAGGTAATGCCTTGAAAAATGGTCCTTGGCCAATTACAGCGGCGATGAGTGGTTTTGGAATAGCCTTAGGATTACCGTTTGCTATTTTTGCAGCTTTCCCAAGTATGATGAGCAAACTGCCAAAGTCAGGCGGTTGGTTAAACTCAGTGAAAGTAGTTTTAGGATTTATAGAAGTGGCGCTAGCGATCAAATTCTTATCCAACGCAGATTTAGTAGAGCAATGGGGATTATTGAAGCGGGAGACCTTCTTTTTATCATGGACGATCATTGGAATTGGCTTAACTGCTTATTTATTCGGTTGGATTAAATTCCCTCATGATTCACCAATCAAGAAATTATCTCCGTTCAGAATTGGATTAGCCATGCTTGTTTTAGCATTTACTATTTACATTGCACCGGGAGTTTTAAAAAATACACCTTGGAATCACAACTTATTGAGCGGTTTTCCACCTCCTACATTCTACAGTTGGTATGAAAAAGAAACCTTCCATGCCGAGTTTGATAGTTTTGATGAAGCATTAGCAGAATCGAAAAGGGTTAATAAACCATTATTGATTGATTTCACCGGTTGGGCGTGTGTGAACTGCCGTAAGATGGAAGAGTCTGTTTGGACCGTAGAAGAGGTGAAGAAAAAGCTTGAAGAAGACTTTGTATTGGTCTCACTTTATGTAGATGATAAGGTGCTATTGCCAGAAGAGCAGCAAGGCGTATTTGAATACATGGCAGGTGAAGAACTAAAAAAGAAGAAAATTAAAACCATTGGTAATAAGTGGGCTACGTTCCAAACGCAGGTATTTAATAATAACTCACAGCCTTATTATGTTATGCTTAGTCCTGATGGATATCTGTTAGGAAATCCAGTTGGCTATACGCCAAGCGTAGAAGAGTATACTGAGTTTTTAGATTGTGGAATTAATGCGTTTAAATCGAGACAAGAGAATTAATTGAATTCTTATCAATTGTGCAAGTGTAAAAAGCATCTCCTTGTCGGAGGTGCTTTTTTTGTTTACTTATTAAAGCTGAGATTTTTAATAGAGTTTGGTATTAACAAGTAGGTCTACTTTTTCTACTTCTCTTTGGGTTTTCCAATCTGATAATTTACATACCGTTTGTCTTTTTCATCCTTTACTGAATGAATGTATTCGTAGCCGTTGATTTTTAAGGAGTAAGAGTTTATAGACTTTATTCTTTTGGAACGGTAAGCTCGTACCGTGTCATTGTTATTAATTCCTTCAAGATCAAGTATAGCGTTTAGTTCATCTAAATTTATAATTTTACCTTCATGTACTATTAGTTTATTATAATACTCGCTTTGCGTTTCTTTGTCTCTTTCATTTGCCTGGGCGTTTTCAATTGGAGCAATGGCAGCGTCGGTCTTTGCTTCTATCCATTTCTTATTTCTTCTATTCAACAGATAAAATAGGCTTAGGGTAGAAATAATAATTATCCCTAAAGCAGGTTTAGACATCACACTTTTTATGACCGGAGTAGTCGATTCTAATTGAGGTAATGGCTCAGCATCTTCAAGTAGTTCGCTTATTGCATAATGAGATGTTTTCCCACTTGGTAGCTGAAACCTAATATAGCTATCCGTTGTTAATGCGAGGTCGCTTTTTATTGCATCTCTTAAATTAATTTTCTTCATTGAAAGCTTATTATTGGCCAAGTCAATTATCAATAATTTTGAAATATTTGAAAGGCCTAGTGGAGAGATTGCATAATTTCCGATGGTATAGGTAAACCCTGAGAAATAAGTTTCTAGAAAAGGGGTAGTATTTTGAGATAATGGTAAGCGGTTCCATTTTCCATTGTTTAGGTTAAACTTATAAATAGAGTCTAATAGTACTTTATTTCCCTTGCTTTTCCTATATCCACCAATAAGCTGCAGACATCCGTCATGATATACAGGTGCGCAGTTGTAGATTAGTCCTCCCGGTGTTTCTGCAACTTTCTCCCATTCTCCGGTTAGTTGGTTAAATTTTAATAAGTTGTTGTTTGTACGCCAATACCCATATCCTCCATAGGAAAATAGTCGATGTTTGTTCGTAAATATATAATTGCCAAAGTTATGCCCACCATAAATGCTAGTGTATAAATTTACCCATCCTGTATCTT
>CBFHLF010000040.1:0-14669 GCA_965656555.1 uncultured Acidiluteibacter sp.
CATTGTTGTTGACATTCTTCACGTAAACCTTTATTGTTGGTGGGATAAACATTGTGTCCAAGCCTGCCTTATCAACAGACAAAAAAATGGTATCACCGGTTACATCTATCTTTTTCTCTGGGTCAATCAGTTGCAAACTTTGAGCAAAACTCATGCTCGCTATAATAGTTACAAATGCAAAAAGTAAAATTTTCTTCATAATTCTTTCTTTAGTGTAAATACAAATATAAGCTTTCATTTTATAATGAGCATACCAAATGAGCTTGTTAAAAATATACTCACAATTAAACACTTGAAAGAAATTCAGTCAAATCATCTTCTCTTTTAATTTCTAGTTTTTTTCTCAATTTAGAGCGTGCTACATCTACACTACCAGGTGAATTATTTAAAAAATCTGCAATCTGTTTTGAAGTAAACCCTAACCGAATCAATGAAGCTAATCTAATCTGACTCTTTGTAAGATCTGGGAAGCGACTTTTTAATCGCTCTATAAATTCAGCATCTACTTTCTCAAACCTCAGCTTAAATTCTTCCCAATCCTTTGATGGCTTAATACCCAAGTTTAGCTCTCGCTTTACACGTGCAATATCCTGTTCACTTTGTGCAGCACTTAAATTATCACTTAACTCCCTTAACAGGTTATTCTTTTCAATTACCTCTAAGGTGTAAGTCGTTAATTCTCTTTCACTTTTAGCTACATCCCTCTCAAGTCCAACAATCTGCTTGTTAGCCAATGCTATTTTCTGCTCATTAATAGTTCTTTTAAGCGCTTGGTTCTGTGTTCTAACTACTACAAAAACAATTACTCCCAACAACAACACCACTGCAAGGAACTGCACAATAAACAATTCATACCAATGGGGCTTAATTTCTAGTTGAACACTCGCCGTTTCAAGACTTGAGTTACCTAGACTGTCAATTGCTCTCACTAAGAATGTATACTCACCTGGAGCCAAGCGTGTGTAATTAATATTTCTTTGAACTCCATTAGATCTCCATTCCTTGTCATATCCCTCTAGTTTATATTCAAACTTTATTAGCTCAGGAGCCTTATAGAAAGGGGCAGTAAATTCAAATTCAACATCCCTATAATCCGAAGCTAAGGAGTAGTAACCATTAAAATTAGCTACCGTAGTGTCTCCATAGGATATTCTTTCGATTACCACTTTATCGATTTTCTCGTTGCTATTTATAGCCGCAGGGTTAAATACTGATACTCCTTTTACAGTTGGATAAATTAAAAAACCATTTTCAAGCTGCAATGAGCTAGATTGAAATCCACCATTCGTTTCAGAGTCCCCCATACCATGAGACTCATTAAATACCTGACAGATCAACATGTTATTAGTTTTCGTTGATTTTATCAAATCACTTCGCTTAACCCTAAAAACACCAACATTGCAACTTATCCAAAAGTATCCAAACCTATCTTCTCGTATTGTTGATATTAGATTATCATATAAACCGAGCTCTTTATCAATTACATGAAATTCTTTCTCTCCATTCAATCGCAGATTTAATCCAGAACCATACGTACCTATCCAAAGGTTTTTATCTTCATCAAAATAAATAGCCCTTACCGAATTACTAGATAGCCCATTCTCAATTGTAAGTGACGAAACATCCTTTCCTTTTAATATTTTAACTCCATCCCCCTGTGTAGCAATATATAGTGAGCTATCAGATGATGTTGTGAATTGTACAACTCTAGAACCTAAAACCCCTTCAGGTATAAGGTTCGTCCATTGATTATTTTGGCATTGAAACACTCCACCTCCATTTGTGCCTACTAAGAGTCTATCTAGTATATTATCATAATATATGGCAACTACAACATGACTTTGCCCCCCCCAATTCTCTATCCAAGTGAACTTTTTGCCAATAGATGGATTTCCATGAAATAGTCCATACCCAAAAGTAGCTAGCCATATATTTCCATTGTCATCACTTGCAATAGACCATATACTCTCATCAGGTGGTGACATTTCATCACCGACTTTTGCTATACTTCCCGTTGAACTCTCTATTTTATACAAGTTTTTGCCATTGGTACCTAACCATATATTGTTCTGAAAATCTTGATGAACAGCAAGGGCAATCTCAGTTGATATCCCTAAACCTTCTTTAATGATTGTACTCACACTATTCTTACTAAGCTTAGCCAGCCCACTACCATTCAATCCCATCCAAATAATATCACCATCTACAAATAATGTATTGATAGTTTCTGAAGGAAGCTGTTTTGGATTTAGCACCTGTAAGACTGTCGAATCTTTGAACTTTAATAACCCTTTTCCATTTAGCGATAGCAAAAAATCATTATTTGTAGCAATTACAAGGTTATGATTGGAAATAGAGGATTGGAATTCATGGACACGAGCTGCTAACATTTGATTCCGATCGATTAAAAATATACCGCTCTCATTTGCAAAATATATGTTATTTGATTCATCTACTTGTATTGGTCTACCGTGAGTAGGGTGCATACTTCCTTGAACGAATTGCAATGCCCCTTGCTTCTCTGATAACCTATAAACACCTTTTGATGTAGATATCCATATGTGATCATTCTTATCAACGACAGCACTTTCTAGTAAATTAGACTTACTTAGCGTAGTATCTAAATTCACTTCAGTCTTTTTGTCTTTTATAAAAACTAAGCCTCTATTATGAATCAATGCCACTATTGTTCCATCAGATAGTTCAGAGATACTATTCACAGCATTTCCAGGAAAGCCATTTTGCTTATGAAAATGAATAACTTCTCCATTTTTGTAGCGAAATAAGCCATTTGTTTCAGTGCCAATCCAAAGAGCACTATCACTAGATTCATACAGTCGTACAACTCTTTGATATGCAAGTTCCGGATGATTTAGCATTTCAAACCGTATACCATCGAATCGGCAAACCCCTCCAAATGTAGCAATGTAGAGATAGCCTTCACTCGACTTTATAATATCATTTACAGAATTTTGAGGTAATCCATCGTTCGTTGTCCAGTTTTTGACACGTATTTCAGGTGACCATAAATGGTCTTGCCAATCAATGTTTTGAGCACCTAGTTGGCCATTCTGAATACATAAGGATACGAGAAAAAGGACGAACAAATAGGGAATTTGTCGCACTCTAGGTGGATTTGTAGCAAGCATAGTAGATAAGTATGCTATAAATATATAAAAAAAGACGTAAAAAAACCCCTTCTGATTTCTCAAAAGGGGTTTAAAGTTTATAGTATTCTACTAGAGCGTTTGTTTCACTTCTACTTCTTCATAAGCTTCTATGATATCACCTTCCTTGATATCGTTGTAGTTCTCAATATTAAGACCACATTCATACCCTCTAGCAACCTCTTTCACATCGTCTTTAAATCGTTTAAGAGATCCAAGTAATCCTGAGTAAACGACTATTCCGTCGCGTACAATTCTTACTTTATGATTTCTCAAAATCTTACCATCTAATACCATACAACCTGCAATGGTACCGACTTTAGATATCTTAAACGTTTCTCTAATTTCCAATGTAGCTGTTACGCGCTCTTCTATCTTAGCCGCAAGCATTCCTTCCATTGCAGCTTTAATTTCGTCGATAGCCGCGTATATAATTGAGTATAATCTAATATCGATCTCTTCTCTTTCAGCAATTTTACGTGCATTTACTGAAGGTCGCACTTGGAATCCAACAATAATCGCATCCGAAGCAGCAGCTAACATAACGTCAGACTCACTAATCTGTCCAACTGACTTATGGATTACATTTACTTGAATTTTATCCGTTGACAACTTCAGTAATGAATCAGATAATGCCTCGATAGATCCATCCACATCACCTTTAATAATCACATTCAATTCTTGGAAGTCTCCAATAGCTATTCGTCGACCAATCTCATCCAATGTAATGTGCTTCTTCGTCCTTACGCCTTGCTCTCTGAGTAACTGTAGACGTTTCGTAGCAATATTCTTCGCTTCTCGCTCATCATCCATTACTCTAAACTTATCTCCTGCATTAGGAGCTCCACTTAGACCTAATAATGAGAACGGCATCGAAGGACCTGCCTCTGTAATTTTCTGACCACGCTCGTTAAACATGGCTTTTACTTTACCATAATGAGGACCTGCTAATAAAACATCTCCCATTCTGATTGTTCCAGATTGAACTAATAATGTTGAAACATATCCACGACCCTTATCTAATTCAGATTCAATTACGGTACCAACACCGTTCTTATCAGGATTAGCTTTCACATCCAACATTTCAGCCTCTAGCATTACTTTTTCAAGCAAGTCATCAACTCCCTGCCCAGTTTTTGCAGAGATTTCCTGAGCCTGGTATTTACCGCCCCACTCTTCAACCAAAATATTCATTTGGGATAGCTCTTCCCGAATCTTATCAGGATTTGCAGCTTCTCGATCCACTTTGTTAAAAGCAAATACAATTGGCACACCAGCCGCTTGAGCATGGTTGATCGCTTCTTTCGTTTGTGGCATCACATTATCATCAGCAGCGATTACGATAATTGCAATATCAGTAACCTGCGCACCACGAGCACGCATTGCCGTAAAGGCTTCGTGACCAGGTGTATCTAAGAAAGTAATTCTTTTACCACTCTCAATTTCTACATTATAAGCTCCAATATGTTGTGTAATACCTCCTGCTTCACCTGCAATTACATTTGCTTTACGCACGTAATCCAATAATGATGTTTTACCGTGGTCAACGTGACCCATTACCGTAACAATTGGATATCTTTCTATTAAATCTTCAGGATCATCTACCTCTTCCTCGATTGACTCTTGTTCTTCAGTATCTACGAACTCCGTTTCGAAACCAAACTCCTCTGCAACAATAGATAGCGTTTCTGCATCCAAGCGTTGGTTAATCGACACGAACATTCCAAGGCTCATACAAGCTGAAATAACATCGTTAACACTTACATCCATCATGGAAGCTAAATCGTTTGCGGTAACAAATTCGGTTACCTGCAATACTTTTAATTGTGCTTCTTGTTCCTCAATATCCTTTTGAGTCTGCTCACTTGCAGCATCTCTCTTTTGTCTTCTATATTTGGCACCTTTTGACTTGGAGTTATTTCCTTGTAAACGAGCTAGTGTCTCTTTTACCTGATCTTGAATTTCCTTTTCAGTTAATTCAGGTTTAGGTTCAGACTTTCTACCCTTAGCTCCTCTTGGTCCTTTCCCTCTTCTTGCCTCTCTCTCTTGCGCAGTTTCTTGAGGCACATTGCTCAGTCGTTTTCTACGTTTACGTTTTGGCTTTTCTGTTTCCTTTTTATCGGAAGAAGATGCAACAGGCTTTTTCGCCGCCTTAGATGGCAACTCGATTTTTCCTAAAACTTTTGGACCATCAAGCTTCTCATAGTTAGTCTTGATTTCCTCTCGTTCTTTCGGCGTTTCTTTGGCGGCAGCAGCAGCCTCTTTTTTTGCAGCAGCCTCAGCTTTTTCTGCTTCTAGTTTATCCGCCTTTGCTTTTTCAGCAGCAGCAACTTTATCAGAAGCCTCTTTTTTATCTGCCTCTTGCTTGGCTTTCTTAGCAGCTGTTTCTTCTGCTTTTTTCTTTGCTTCAGCTGCAGCTTCTTTTTCTTTTTCCTTTTTAGAACGCTTATCTGGACGAGTCTTTAGGTTTAAGGCTTCCAAATTGATCTTTCCGAGCACTTTGGGACCGCTTCCATCTTCATCACCGCTTGCCTCTTCCACAGGTGTAATTTCTACACCCTTATCCTCTTTTTTCTCTTCCTTCACCTCTTCTGCAACGACCTCCTCAGCAGGCGCTTCTTCTTGCTTCTCTTCTACAGGCTGAGCATCTTCTTCAACAGCAGCTTGTTCCGCATCAGCTTTATCTGCTGCTGCAGGGGATACATTTTTAATCAAGACGCCTTGATCATCATCATCTTCGGAATCAGCATCTGCAGTATTTTCAGCAGGCTCCTCTTTGGAGTCAAGACTAATTTTAGCACGCTCATTACTAGGCAGTGTCACTTTTTCTGACTCTTCCTTAGCGCTCTTCTCCGATTGGAACTCATTGGAAAGAATCTCATAAGTAGCGTTGTCTATCTTCGTATTTGGATTGCTCTCAATAGCAATATCTTTTGAAGAAAGAAAATCTACGATGGTACTAATACCAACGTTTAGTTCTCTTGCAACCTTACTTAATCGTTTCGTTATAACCTTATCAGACATATTGTTTTCGTCCTATTTTTTACAAATTTAAAAAATCTCTTACTTCTTTACTATAGCAGTAAAAGACTATTCAAACTCTGATTTTAAAATGTCTCGAATTTCTTCGACCGTTTCAATCTCTAAGTCTGTTCTTTTCACCAAATCATCTACAGAAAGCTCCAATACGCTTCTTGCTGTATCACACCCAATTGACTTGAATGCGTCAAGGATCCACCCTTCGATTTCATCAGAGAATTCATCTAAAGCAACATCATCTTGAGTTTCTTCATCTTGATCTCTAAATACATCTATTTCATATCCAGTTAGCTTTCCTGCCAGCTTAATGTTATGTCCACCTTTTCCAATCGCCAATGATACTTGGTCAGGATTTAAGTAAACCTCAGCTCTGCCTGATTCATCATCTAGTTTGATAGAGTTAATTTTTGCAGGGCTTAGCGCTCGTGTAATGTATAATTGAGTATTTCCTGTAAAGTTAATTACATCAATATTCTCGTTTCTCAATTCACGAACGATACCGTGAATCCTTGAACCTTTCATACCGACACAAGCCCCTACAGGGTCAATTCTATCATCATAAGATTCTACTGCCACCTTAGCTCTTTCTCCTGGCTCTCTAACAATATTCTTGATGGTAATCAATCCATCAAAAATTTCAGGAACTTCCATTTCAAACAAGCGCTCTAAAAATACAGGCGAAGTTCTAGAGAGTGTAATAATTGGTTTGTTATTTCTCATTTCTACAGCAGAAACCACCGCTCTTAATGAATCCCCTTTTTTGAAGTAATCATTAGGAATTTGCTCTATTTTAGGCAAAAGTAACTCATTCCCTTCATCATCTAGAACCAACAACTCTCTTTTCCACACTTGATAAACCTCTCCTGTAATGATATCTCCAACTCTATCTTTGTAGTTTTTGAAAATATTATCTTTTTCAAGCTCTAGCACTTTAGAAATTAAATTTTGACGTAATGCCAATACTGCTCTTCGTCCAAAATCTAACATCTTAACAGCCTCAGAAACCTCTTCACCAACCTCGAAATCAGGCTCAATTTTTACCGCATCGGAATAAGCTATCTGACTATTATCGTCTTCTACTTCTCCATCTTCTACGATTTCTCGGTTTCTCCAAACCTCTAAATCTCCTTTATCAATGTTGATGATAATGTCAAAGTTATCATCAGAACCATACTTTTTAATGATCATATTTCGGAACACAGTTTCCAAAATATTCATCAAAGTTGGACGATCAATGTCCTTAAACTCTTTAAACTCTGCAAAAGACTCTGTAAGGTTTATCTTTTCCATTCTTATCTTATTTAAACGATATAATTATTCTAGTTTCTTTTATTTCATTGAGCTGAATTTCTTCTTTGTGCTCAATCACTTCTTTTTTCTTTTTTCCTTCGACTCTTTCTTTAGTAGTATATTCTATAGTAATAACATCATCAGAAACATTCGTTAGCAATCCTCTTATTTTCTCTCCACTAAGTTTGATAAGACTTACCTCCCGACCAACATTCTTATGATATTGTTGGATAACCTTAAACGGCTGATCTAATCCGGGAGAAGAAACCTGAAGCTCAAAATCTTCTGACTCCCTATCTAGTGACGACTCAATATGACGACTTAATGCAACACACTCATCAATCCCTAATCCATCTATGTGGTCAATTTCCACTCGAATTTGATTAGCTGAACTAATTGACAAATCAACTAAGTAAGCATCTGTTTCTGCTAACTTCTCATCAATTAAACCTTGTACCGTTTGTGTCGTTATCATTAAATTTTATTCTATAAAAAGAGGGGACTGTCGTCCCCTCTAAACACTTATCAACTAAATCGATTGCAAATGTACGTAATTAATCCCAATAAAAAAGTTACCCTACTAATTATTGTTTTGTGTCGATGGATGATTTAACTTTGTCGATTAATTAATCTATTCAAACCATAAACTTTAAATTATGAATGATATTGACGTATCAAAATACCAAGATACTATCATGGAAATGATAGTGACTTACGGACCTAAATTGATCATGGCGATTCTAACGCTGATAATCGGACTTTGGATTATAAAGGGAATGACCAGAGGCCTATCAAATATGTTGGACAAAAGAGATATCGACGCCTCTCTAAAACCTTTCTTGAAAAGCTTGTTTGGCGCCTTGCTAAAAATTCTATTAGTCGTTTCTGTAATGGGTATGGTAGGCATAGAGATGACCTCTTTCATTGCAATATTGGGTGCTGCAGGTCTTGCAGTGGGCATGGCTTTATCAGGCACACTACAGAACTTTGCAGGCGGAGTTATTATCCTAATTTTAAAACCTTTCAAAGTGGGTGACTTTATTGAAGCTCAAGGTTTCTCAGGAACTGTTGAATCCATTCAAATATTCAATACCATTCTTAAAACACCACAGAACCAAGTTATATTAGTTCCAAATGGTGGGCTATCAACTGGCGCAGTAGTTAACTATTCAGTAGAGTCTACCCGTAGATTAGACCAAACCTATGGAATTGATTACAGCGATGATATTTCAAAAGCAAGAGAGATTATTTTAAGAGTTGTAAATGAAGACAGCAGAATACTAAAAGACCCGGCACCTGCAGTAGTATTAACAGGACTTGGTGATAGTGCTGTAAATTTATCAATGCGTGTTTGGACCAAAAACGAAGACTTTTGGAATGTAAGTTTTGACACCATGGAAAAAATCAAGAAGACTTTTGACGCAGAAGGTGTAAGCTTTCCCTTTCCGCAAAGAGATGTACACATGATTCCTTCTAATTAATCAATTAACAACAAAAAAAGACCCGTGAGCTCTGGCTCACGGGTCTTTTTTTGTTTAAGAAATCACACCGTTTATTTTACAGCGATCTTTCTTACAATTTGCGTATTACCTACTTGAAGGTTTACGAAGTATAATCCTTTCGATAAGTTCGCTGTATTTAATTCAACTCTCTGAGCTCCCGGGGCCATTACCCCAAGATCTTCTACTTGAATTAATTTACCTGTAATATCCAGGATTGATAGAGTAGTTTGTTCTTGAGTGTCTAGGTCAAATGAAACGATTGCCTGATTTACAACAGGATTTGGAGCAATTACCAAACTGTTCTCAGCAATTTGATTCTCTTTATCTCCAACTAAAGTTGACAATTTCACATCCTCTGCATTTAAAATGCTGTACTCATCTAATCCACCATTTGGATTGTAATAATTTACAAACGCTACAAACGAGATATCTTTTTGCTTCCAGTTACTTGAAAGCGTTAAGTTATATGTTTTAGAATACGTTGAGTTCAACGAAGGAGTACTCGTAAAGTAAGTTGCATCACCCCACGTACCTGAAGGAACCGCTCTTAAAACATGACGATGAACAAAACCTACTATTGGGTTACCCGCTCCGAAATATGGATGACCTACTGTAGTATTATAAGCGTTCACTTGATTATATCCAGAACCTGTACCTGTTACACTATCTTCAATAATAAATACACTCACTCTTAAATTTTGTGGGTCTATCGGATAATCTACAAAGTTAACATCTACTGTTAGGTCTACGCTAGTTCCACTTACTACAGCACCTGTTAATGAAACATCAACCGGAGTAGCTGCTGCTTTTTGAGCATTTACTGCATTACCCCAACCATTTCCTCCACGGCTGATTGCTACATCAGATTCACCATCAAACAATACACGATCAATAGTCGCAGTAGGCGCACCTGGTGCAAAAGCTGCAGCGTAAGAAGAGTGAGCAGGAATAGTCATAGCATCTGTTCCAAAACCTGCGTGAACTCCAACACCAATAGCTTCAGGTGTAGTAGATAAAATATTTTCAACTACAACTGCTCCATCCGGGCAAAACTGACAAGGAGCTGTCGTAAACTCTTCTAACAATACTTTCTTAGTCCCTGAAGTACCATTATTTACAAATACAGTCTGAACTAACGTATCATTAGTCAAATCTGCATCAGTTGTATTATTAGGATTAGATACCCAAACTTGAATATCTGTATTCATCCCCGGGTTTGCAGCAGTCCAAGTTACAGAGTGTGTAAAAGGCTGAGAAGTAAAGCTTGCAAGGTTTAGTGTAACATTATCAGTATTAACGGTAGTACCGCCATCAGCTGACCAATTGATATCCACACTTGTAAGTGCATTTGTTCCAGCATTCTCAATCTCTCCAGAAATAGTAACTGTAGATGCATTTGCGTACAAACTATTCATATTTAGCGATTTCATCACCACATCTTCAGAAGATGGGTTAAATACTAAAACATTATCAACTAACAACAAGAACATATCATTAGAATTATTTCTCCAGGCAAGATAGACTGTATCATTTGCATAAGCGCTTAGATCTACTGTTCTCCTAGTCCAAGAAGCATTCTCAGAAGTAATCGTAAAAAGCGCAGGATTAGCCAACAAACCAGCAACATCTGGTGTCGTGGTAGAAATTCTTAATTCATAGCCATCAGGAAAAGTTGCATCTTGAGCTTTGGCATCATATTGCAAAAAGCTACCTGATCCCAAAATGATTGAAGGTGATACTAAATAATCATCAGCTGCTCCTGCAGGAGTATACCAAGAAGTACTAACGGCAACATTATCGCCAACTCCAACAGTATCAAAGTCTTCACGAATAACCCAAGCATCTGTTACGTAATTCACGTTAGCAGCAGGTGTTTTCGCATCGACATTAATTAGTGTCCAATTTGTTAATGGAGAAGTTCCATTAAAGTCTTCAGAAAAAATAGTTTGGCTAAAG
The DNA here is from genome assembly GCA_965656555.1 of uncultured Acidiluteibacter sp. GTDB lineage: Bacteria > Bacteroidota > Bacteroidia > Flavobacteriales_E > Vicingaceae > Acidiluteibacter. Next base: position 10,955 of record CBFHLF010000040.1, read on the forward strand.
CCACTAAGACCTAAAGCCATAAGTGCAGCGCTTAAAAAGTAATTTTTTAAATTCATAGAATTGATTTAAATTAATAGTTGTTAAGTGCCAAATATAACTATTAATTAACAATCAATTTCTTAACACAAACAGTGGTTGCAAATATTTAAGTTGGCAAAAAAAGCATTACTTCGATTCACTAATTTTCTTTCCGTCTTTAAACTCCATTGTTTTCAGCACCTTACCTTGGCGTTTTGCGTAGTAAATAAACTTACCATCAGGCATACCATTCTTATAGTTCTTCTCAGAAGATAAGGTGCCAATTTCATGATAAGTAAGCACTTTCCCGTGCTGACGTCCTTTTCTATAAGTGGCCGTCATTTCTAAGTTTCCATTTTCGTGGTAATATTCCCACTTACCTATTTGTATTCCTTCTTCGTAACTTCCCTTATCTTTCACATTTCCATTCGGATAGTAACTAATGCGAAGTCCATTGGGGCGTCCAGCTTCATAATTTTGCTCTAACTCTTTTTTCCCTTTTTCGCTCCAAAAAGTCCACATTCCAGACTTTAATCCTTTAGCGTACGAACCTGTATACCGCTCATTACCATTTGCATAAAACCCTTTCCAAGCATCCACCATTAATCCATCAGCATAAGAACCTCGATCTTTCTCTTGCCCATTTTCAAAATATGAAATCCACTCTCCTTGCTCTTTTCCTTTTGCAAAAGCACCTTCCATTAATAAGCTCTTATTCTCGTACCAATATTTCCATTGGCCATCTTTTAAGTCATCCTTAAATTGTCCTTCTTTCCACAGCACTCCATTCTCATAAAAAAACCTCCAAAGTCCATTTCGCTTGCCGCCCTCATAAGCTCCACTACTCAGCACTTGCTCCTTCGTATTAAAATAATACGTCCACTCTCCACTCATTTCTCCATTTACAAAAGAACCTTTCATATCTAAAGCACCACTTTGAAGATACCAAATCCATTCTCCACTCTTCTTACCAGTTTGATAATTTCCTGTAGAACTGAGCTGACCTTCCATAAAAAACTCTCTATAAACCCCATCTTCTAGGTCATTTAGATAGGATATCTCTTTAAATAATTGACCATCTGAATAAAAGTGGCTCCATTTCCCGGTGCGAAGCCCATTGTTATAATGTGCTATTAATTTTATAATTCCAGAATATTCATGATAGGTCTTCCATTCTCCATCTTTTTGTCCATTAACAAATGATCCTTCTTCTACCTTCTTGCCTTCCTCTGTGAAATACTCCCAAACGCCATGCTTTAACCCTGATTGGTAACTCCCCTTTTCTTTCAACTGCCCATTCTCATGGTAGTCAACCCACTGACCACTGCCATTCTCAGAAATTTGCTTACCAGATTGATCAAAGGCCGTTACTAATCGTTCTTCTCCATCGGTGTACGATAAGATTGCTTTGGGCTTTCCTGTTTTATAAAACAATTCCCACTTACCAACTGGTGTATCGAGGTTATACTGACCGGTCTGTTTCACTTTTCCACTTTCATGAAACCAAGCCCATGTACTATCCAAAAAGCCCATATTATAGAACCCTTCCTGTTTTTTTTCTCCATTAGGATAATATGAAGTAAACATTCCATCTCGCTTTGCTTTATAAAAATTACCTTCTTCACTAACGCCTGCAGAAAAATAAAAATTCTTAAAAGGACCATCAAAAATACCGTTTCGGTAATTGACGATTTGTTTCAAGGCTCCTTTTTGATCATAAAATCGCCATTCTCCTTCTTCGATACCTCCCTGCTTCATCACTCCTTTTGCTTTTACTTTTGAATTACTCCAGTAGTAGAAAGTAGTATCTGTTTGTGAATAGCTTAAGAAGGAAGCAGTGATAAACAAAGCGGCAACTAAAAATCGTTTCATATTTTAAAGATTGTATGGCGTCTAAAAATCAAAAGTATTTAAAGTATTAAGCGTAGTGGTATTAATTACAAAATCTTTTAAACGATTATGTTTTAATATCAGTATAAGAATCGGCAAAAACACTCTACAAGTCGGCGCTTAAAAAAGAAGTGTTTGAAATGATGCAGAAATACTGTTCTTTTACAAACTGAATGGGAAAAACGTTAATTATAGGACATCGAGGAGCAGGCGGAGAAGCACCTGAAAACACCTTAGCAGCTATCGACCGAGGAGTGGAAATTGGCGTAGATAGGATAGAAATTGACGTTAGACAAACCGCCGACAAAAAAGTAGTTGTAGTACATGATAGTTCCCTTAGAAGAATAAATGGCAACGCTAAGCGAATTAAAAATATGACCTACAATGAGCTTCTGAAGGTAGACTTTGGAGCACACTTTTCAGATAAATTTAAAGGACAACACCTTCCTTTACTCGAAGAAGTATTAGAAAGGACAAAAGGAAAAAACACCTTATTAATTGAAATCAAAAATCGCCGTGAATACCACAGAGGCCTGGAACGACGAACTTGGGAAATTGTGAAAAGTTTTCAAGCGGAAAATGATTGTATTTTTCAATCGTTTGATGACAATTCGTTATTTGCCTTACGCGATATGAGAATTGGCTCACCCATTCATAAACTATTTGCCACCTTCGTACCGATACGACCTTATTATGCTGGTAGCAATCTTCACTATAAGAAGTTTAAACGATACGATTTTGTAGAAGAAGTCGGTCTAAAACAAGGCTATGTAAATCGAAAGGTGGTTCAAAAAATTCATCAGATGGGTAAAAAGGTCAATGTATGGACCGTAAATAAACCCAGCAAGATGATTCGACTATCCAATGCTGGAGTAGACGGAATTATTACTGACTTTCCTAGTTTAGCCATTAAAACACTACGATAATACTGTCTTCCTAGTGACCCGCTTAGTAGACTTAGGCTGCAACCTTCGATCTTTAATTACATCTTTAACTAAGAAGTAATAAACAGGCAAATATGCGAGAAGTGTTAACCACAATTGCTCGGTATAGCTGCTATCGCGATAGGTAATGTAACTCACATATGCTAAAGCAGACCAAATAATGGCATATCGATTTCCATTAAAAAACACGGCCAACAAAACGACGGTACTCAAATACCAAGGATGAACCACAGTAGCGAATAAAAAATATAAAGTAGTTATGAGTAATAATTGCTTTAAAAAGGTTTTCATTCGTAAAGTTCTATTTTTTAAAGAAAGATATACGATCGATAAAAATGCACCAATTGAAAGGATGGGCGCAATTACTTGAATTTGATTGTACCCTGTAAATAAGAACCCTACTTCTCGAATCACATAATAGATACTCGCATTAAATTCAAAATTTTGAAAATATAACTCTATACTAGAAAGGAAGTGAGGGATAAGTGTAGCGGTATAAAATGGAAAGAACAATACCAAACTAATTAAACCGACCACCATAAAATACTTAAGCGCTCTTTTAGCCCCTAAAAATGGGATCAGCGCCGGTAGAAAAATGAGTGGAATAAGCTTCGTGGAAATAGCAATTGACATCGCAATTGCTGAGAAGATCCATCGACCTTTTTGCAATTGATAAATGGCTAGAAGCACAAAAAATAACATAACTCCTTCTATGTGGAGATTACCTGTGAGCTCTATAATTACCAATGGGTTGAATACATAAATAAAACTCGCTTTTCTAGTAATGTTTAAACTATATAGCAATCGTGGCAACAGGATAATAATACCCACCTCAGCAAGAAGGATTATCATCCTCAGTGTAA
>CBFHLF010000041.1:0-14603 GCA_965656555.1 uncultured Acidiluteibacter sp.
TGGCTCTCCAGATGGTACAGCCGATATCGTAAAGAACCTTCAAAAAGAATTTCCAGATCAATTACATATTGAAGAGCGAACCGGTAAACTCGGGCTTGGGACTGCCTATATTCATTCGTTTTATTGGGCGCTAAAGCGAACTTATGAGTTCGTTTTTGAGATGGATGCTGATTTTTCGCATAATCCTGAAGATTTGGTCAACCTATACAATCATGCCATTGAGACGAATGCTGATTTAGTCATCGGAAGTCGTTATGTAAAAGGCGTGAATGTAGTAAATTGGCCAATTGGGCGCGTGCTAATGTCTTATTATGCTTCGGTATATGTGCGCTACGTCACGGGAATGCCTATTCACGATTCTACTGCCGGTTTTGTTTGTTATCGTCGAAAAGTATTGGAGACCATCGGGATCGATGATATTTCCTTTAAGGGATATGCTTTTCAGATTGAAATGAAATTTAAAACGTGGAAGCACGGTTTTAAAATCGAAGAGTTTCCAATTATTTTTACAGATCGCCGTGAAGGAGACTCTAAGATGAGTGGAGGAATCTTCAAAGAAGCACTCTTCGGTGTGATGAGCATGAAAATTAAAAGCTTATTTAAAACATATAAAAAATAATTTAATGGCACATCAGACGCTGATCAAAAATGCAACCATTGTAAATGAAGGAAAACAGTTTGTTGGGCATGTATTAATAGAGGATGAAAAAATCAAGACAGTTTCATCATCTCCAATAGAGGCAGCTGCTGATCAAGTGATAGATGCTACCAATAAATTACTTATACCAGGCTTAATTGATGACCAAGTTCACTTCAGAGAGCCCGGTTTGACCCATAAAGCAGAAATAAAAACAGAAGCTAGAGCTGCCGTAGCAGGCGGAGTAACGACCTTTATGGAAATGCCCAATACGGTTCCAAATGTATTGACGCAAGATTTATTACAAGATAAATATGATATTGCCGCAGAGAATTCTGTTGCCAACTACTCCTTTTTTATGGGTGCCTCAAATGATAATATTGATGAGGTATTGAAAACCGATCCGAAAACAGTTTGTGGTGTTAAGGTCTTTATGGGTTCCTCCACAGGAAACATGTTGGTGGACAATAAAAAAGTATTAGAGGGTATTTTTAAAGAATGTGAAATGCTGATCGCTACCCATTGTGAGGACGAAGAAACTATTCGGGCCAACACCGCAAAGTATAAAGCGGAAATGGGCGAGGACTTGCCAATGCGGATGCACCCTGTTATAAGAAATGAGGAAGCATGCTATAAATCTTCGTCTATGGCGGTAGATTTGGCAACCAAGTACAATACCCGTTTGCATATTCTGCATATTTCTACGGCAAAAGAAACTGGATTATTCAGAAATGATATTCCAATGAATGAGAAGCGCATTACTGCCGAGGCCTGCATCCATCATCTTTGGTTTTCGGATGCAGATTATGAGACGTTTGGTTCGCGAATCAAATGGAACCCTGCTGTTAAGAGTGCAGCCGATCGAGATGAAATTTGGAGGGCAGTAAATGACAACCGGATTGATGTAATTGCTACTGACCATGCTCCACATACTATTGAGGAGAAGGCAGGCACATACTTTAATGCACCTTCAGGAGGACCGTTGGTTCAGCATGCACTTGTTGCCATGCTTGAAATGCATAAACAGGGAAGAATTACACTAGAAAATTTAGTGCATAAGATGTGTCATGCACCTGCTGATTTATTTCAAGTGTCAAAAAGAGGCTACATCAAAGAAGGTTATTTTGCAGATTTAGTACTGGTGGATCTAAACCAAGCGTGGACGGTTTCTCCAAGCAATATCTTAAGTAAATGTAAATGGTCGCCTTTTGAAGGACATACATTTGAGGCCAAAGTAGACTATACTTTTGTAAACGGGGCAATTGCTTACCATCAGAATGAGGTAAATGATCGTGTTCGTGGAAAACGCATCACATTTGATCGATAGATGAAAAAAATCACTTTTTTATTTTTGATGGGCATACTCTTCGGATGTGCTGATGAGTTGGAAATTCCTGATGTTGTTTTACCAGAAGATAAAATGGTAGAAGTGATGACGGATGTCCAAATAGCGGAGTCCTATATTAAATTGAAGTTTGCTCTTCGCTCGGATACCATTCGAACTTCAGATAGTATCTATGCTGCGGTTTATAGAAAGCATCAAATTTCTGCGGCTACTTATGATAGCAGTTTTCAGTTTTACACCACGCACCCTGAACTGTTGCAACGCATTTACGAAAAAGCGATCAATAACCTTGGGACGATAGAAGCACTCAATGAATCTACCAAAAAGGTGAGTAAAGCGCCTGAAGAGGAGCTGCCTGTAGATTTAGAAGTGACGACTGAAGATTGATCCTGTTTGCTGTATTGCCTCGGTAATGTCTTTGTAGGAGTGGTTGAGTAATTTTTCTGATTTGCTGCTGTCAAACCTCTTTTCGCTGTATGCAGCTTCCAATGTATCTTTGGTGAGCACTGCTTTTCTTTTGCTTAATTGAGCCCGTATTTGATCAAAAAATAGCACTACTTTACCCTGCCATTTTTTAGCGGCTTTTTTTGGTGGTTTGGATTGAATCGACTTGGCAATGGATTCAAAAAGTACTTGAAATGTTAAATTCGCTCCATTGGCTATGAATCGCTCATTATTCACTGATTTATCCATGAGTTTTATTGCCAAAGCTGCAACATCTTCTACAGCAACAAAGCCACTACGCCCACTAGTGTAATAATTAAGTCCTTCGTGAATGCGTCTAAACAAAGCCGGACTTCCTTGACTCCAATCACCTGGGCCTATAATGGTAGAAGGGTTTAAGATAGCGACGGATAGTCCTTCAGCTGATGCCCTCCAAACTTCATTTTCAGCATAATGCTTACTGATGGAATAAGTAGAGGTAGTTTCTGTTTTTTCCCAATTATCTGTTTCTATTATTGGTTCGTCTCCTTTACTTTCGCCGAGAGCAGCAACGGAGCTGATAAATACGAGCTTTTTGACCCCTGCAGTAAGTGCAGCATTTGCCACGTTCGCTGTGCCTTCAATGTTTATTTTTTTCAGCCGCTCTTTATCTTTACTATCAAAAGAAACCAGGCCTGCTGCATGAATAATGGTAGCGCTGTTTTTAAAGGCATCGTCTAGGGAAAAAATATCTAGGATATCTGCCTGCACCCATTCAATTTTATTGAATTCATCTACTCTTCCGTGGTAGTCAAAGATGGTTTTCGCTTTTTGGAGGCTTTCATTGTTTCTGTAAATCGCCTTTACTGGTGATGCAGATTTGGTAATGAGCTGTAAAAGAATATGTGCGCCTACGAGACCGCTTCCACCTGTAACTACTATCATGCTGTAAAATTACCTAATTATTGTAAGAGTAAACCCATGTGTCAGGGATACATATTTGCTTTAAATAACACGTTTAGAAACCTAACAGTTTTATCGGGTACATTGTTATTAGGATTAAAATGCAATTAAATCATAGTGAAAGCAAAACTTAAAAATAGGCGGTATAAAAGTTCTCGAAAAGCTATCTTTGCATAAAAATTATTGATCAGCTATGAATTTTGTTAAAGAGTTATCGTGGAGAGAAATGTTGCACACCAGCATGCCCGGAGTAGAAGAGCACTTACAGGAGGGAATGCGCTCAGCGTATGTTGGTATTGATCCTACAGCCGATTCTTTGCATATTGGTCACTTAGTAGGCGTAATGATGCTCAAGCATTTTCAGGCTGCAGGCCATCGGCCCATGGCGTTAATTGGAGGTGCCACTGGAATGATTGGAGATCCTTCGGGCAAATCAAAAGAACGGAACCTACTGGATGAAGCAACATTGAAACACAACCAAGCTTGCATAAAAAAGCAACTAGCTAAATTCTTAGATTTTGATTCGGATGCAGATAATGCTGCCTTGATTGTCAACAATTACGACTGGATGAAAGATTTCTCCTTTCTAGATTTTATTAGAGATGTCGGTAAGCACATTACAGTAAATTATATGATGGCGAAAGATTCGGTAAAAAAGCGGGTTGCGGCTGAAGATTCAGAAGGCATGTCGTTTACTGAATTTACTTACCAACTTGTACAGGGATATGATTTCTTGCACCTTTTTCAGCAAAACGATTGTACCGTGCAAATGGGCGGTTCTGATCAGTGGGGAAACATTACTACTGGAACAGAAATGATCCGAAGAATCGGAAATGGTAAAGCGTTTGCCATTACTTGCCCATTGATTACAAAAGCTGATGGCGGTAAGTTTGGAAAAACAGAAAGTGGTAACATTTGGTTAGATCCCGAAAAAACTTCTCCATATGCTTTTTATCAATTTTGGATGAACGTTTCCGATGAGGACGCAGCTAAATACTTGAAGATTTTCACCATGTTTACACAAGATGAAATTACTGCGCTAATCAAAGAACACGCCGATGCACCACATTTACGTATGCTGCAATCTACCTTGGCTAAAGATATTACCATTCGCGTGCATTCGGAAGAAGAATACACCAATGCGGTGGCTGCTTCGAACATTCTTTTTGGAAAATCGACTACAGAGGATTTAAGAAAACTATCTGAACGAGATTTTTTAGCCATCTTTGAAGGTGTTCCACAAGGGAGTCTTGAGAAATCGAAATTAGCAGATGGCATCGGAATTGTAGAGTTGACGGCTGTAGAAACGGATTTGTTTTCTTCTAATGGCGAGGCGCGAAGAATGCTAAAGAGCAACGCGGTGAGTTTGAATAAAGAAAAAGTTTCTGAAGAAAAAGTAATAACAGTGGATGATTTGCTGTTTGATAAATACCTAATTCTTCAAAAGGGAAAGAAGAATTACTACTTAGTTATGTGTAATTAAATGAGAAGTTTACTTTACCTCTTATTGTTGACCATTAGTATAGCTGCAAATGCGCAGCGAAAGCAGCTAAAGGTGGTGGTGTGTTTGTACGATCGAATAGATTTTTCAACAGACTTTCCACTTTCTGAGGTCGGATTTATAAACAATGTGGAGGGCACAGAGGTATATGATTCGTTAATAGCTATTTTTAGAAATCAATTGAATGCCCAAAAGAGCGATGCTGTAGATTTTGAAGTGCTAACCCCTCAAGAGTCTTATTACTTTTCTCAAAAAGGGAAACGGTATCAAATGAGTAACCCTTCTAGAAGGGGAATTGATTTAAGTGATATCAGCGATCGGGAATATTGGGTGTTTATGAACAACCATCAAGCAGACTTTATTCTCTTTGTAAATTACTACGATATAAATAAGTATCGTATAACCGAGGAGGAGATGGAAGCATTTAAGCGTAGAGTCTCTGCCGAAGAGCTATTTTATTTGGAGGGCAGTAGCACGAGAAGGCGCCCATTTTATTCGCAACATCTAATTGATTTTGATATTTTTGATTCTAATAAAAATCGGTTGTTGAGCAAAGGCAGATATCCAATACCGCAGACACCTTACGAAGCCCAGAGCTTGGTCAAAAAAGGGTTAGGTTTTTCCGAAGTGAGCAAAAGCTACAAGGAACTAGCAAAAAAGCTTGAGCAATATGTGCTTAAAGCATTTGAAGAACAAAGAGCTGCTGAACAGTAAATGCTATTACTGAATCAGTAAATTACAGCCGCGTATATCACTTAAATCAAATCGGCCAAGGACCTCAAATTTTCCATCGGGATGCATTCTGCCCAAATCTTGGGTTTCGATAAATGAGCAAGAGTGCAAGTTTGCAAGGTCGATAACGTTGATTCCGCCTGTTTTTCCTTCGCTGATGTAACTAAATGGGTCATTATGACTTCTGAGCAGAACCTTCATCCACGAAGGGCAATGAAATTTCTCGCTTCCCATTGAATAAGCCTGTGATAGCAATTCGGTCATCCCATACTCCGAATGAATCTTTTTTGTTTGCAGCTTATCGCTGAGAATTTGATGCAATTCTGAACGGATCATTTCCTTTTTTCGCCCTTTCATTCCACCTGTTTCAATTATGGTTACTTCAGAAAAGTCGAATTGGTGTTGCTCAGCCAAATCCAATAATGCAAAAGATACCCCAAACAGAACTACCTTTTCTTTTCGCGCCAATGCTGCTGAAATATTCGTGATTAACTCATCGGTGTTGTACAAGTAAAATCCACTCGATGGTTTCCCTTTTTTTATCAAATAATCCACCATGTAAATTAGTGATGATCCTGATCTCTCTAGGTATGAAGGAAGTAATGCGAAAAAAGCATAGTCTTTTACAGGGCCGTAAAATAACTCAAAACACGTTTCAAAGCTCCTCTCGTACGCCAATTGATTCTTGACGTAATGGGTAGAGGTTTGACTTCCTGAGGTGCCACTACTTGTGAAGGCAACATCATGTGAGGTTCCATCCAAAATTTGATGTTGTTTAAACATAGAAATCGGCAGAAAAGGAATGTCTAAAATCGTTTTTACGGTTGATGGTGATCGGTGAACTAAATCACAATACTGCCGATACAGCTGAATGTGTTCGTATTGGTGTCGATAGACAGCCAGAGCTGTCTTTTCGAAAGTAGCCGGTGTAGTGGAAAATATGGTATCAAACAATGGGTGCAAACTGGAATCTTCTTTTATGGGTAAAATTACCAAGGATAAACTAGTTTAAATCATTAATTTTAACTTATCGGTTGCGCTATCCGCTAGATTGCTGGACGTGCATCAAAAACCATTATTTGAGAGGCCATGAAAAAGGTATTATTTACAGCTTTACTGTATGCATTCATTATCGGTTGTCAAAAGGAAGAAACATTCCCAAAGGAGCCAGTGATTGAGACTGTTTCTTTTCGAATAACAGGGGATTTATTAGCAGAGTGGGTATTCTCCTTTACTGATGGAGATGGCAATTTGGGATCTGACTCTCCGATGGATAGTAATTACTTTCAAACATTGCATATCTCCTCTCCTCGGTTTTCAAATCCAGATAGTACATTAGAGTTGGCAGGGGAGCGCTTACCTAAAATCAACACTTCGGGCTTGAGCAAAGGTGTTGAAGGTGAAATTACACGTTTTATAGAGTTGGATTTATATGATTTTCGTTCAGTAGATACTATTTACTTTACTGCTTTTGTAGTCGACCAATCGGGAAATAAAAGTGGAGTCATACAAACTCCACGTTTTACCTTAGATCCCACTATAATTTATTAGTTTAGATTTCTCCGTTAATGGCTTCACTAACGTTGATAATGTGATCACCTACTCGCTCTGCAGAAGAAAATAAGTCATTGTAGATTATACCGCTTTGGAAGTTATATTCGCCTTGCTCAATATTTACCAAGTGCTCTTTTCTGAACTTATTTCTTAGCTTATTGATTTCTTTTTCGAGCTCATGCGCTTTGTCCATGTCTGCTCCACTGTAATCGTTTTCTAGGTTAACAATCATGTGTGAGATTGCTGCATCTACCTTATTGAACATTTCTTGCAGGTTCTGACGCTGCTCTGGAGTAAACCACACTTTCTTATCTGATTTTCGCTCTATGGCTTTTGACATTTGGTAACAAACATCTCCGATGCGCTCTAAATCATTGATGATCGAGAGCATGCTTCTGATACGCTCAGATGCTGATGGATTAAGCTCGCCTTCAGAAACTTTCGCAAGGTAGTTTGAAACTTCGGACTCAATACGGTCAGTAATTTCTTCATATTTTCTTACTCGAGCCAATAGTTTTTTAAACGCCTTCTGATCGGTCTCTACCAATAACTTAGGAATGAATCCAACCATCTTTTTGGTCAACTTACCAAATTTGGTCACCTCTTTTTTAGCTTCAAGAATAGCTGCTTCTGTAGTAAGCATCATACCTGTACCAATGTATTCCAAGTGGAATTCTTCGTCTACATCTCCTTTTGAAGGCACCATTTTTACCACTATTCGTGCAATCATAGGCACAAAACCAACCATCAATAAGGTGTTGATGATATTAAATACAGTATGGAAAAGCGATAATTGAAGTTCTTCTTGACTTCCGCTAATATCAGGAATAGTTGCTGATAAGCCTTCTTGAAATGGAATCCACATCCAACGCACTAAGTCGATAAAGAAAGGGAAAGCGAGGGTCATCCAAACTACACCCACTACATTAAAGATTAAGTGTGCCCGTGCAGCTCTTTTGGCATGTACATTGGCTACTATTGCTGCTAAATTAGCCGTAATAGTAGTTCCAATATTTTCACCCATTACCATTGCTGCGGCGATTTCAAATGTAATTACATCGGTGTATAGGAGCGTAAGTGTAAGAGCCATCGCAGCTGATGACGACTGAATAATGATGGTAATGATTGTTCCTACCAAAACAAATAGCATGGTAGAAAAAATACCATAATCAGTAAATGTGGCTAAGAAGCTAAGTACCTCAGGATTTTGATTTAAATCGGGAACTGCTCCTTTTAAAGCATCTAAGCCTAAGAAAAGTAAAGCAAACCCAATCAACACCTCTGCAAAAGACTTGATGGTTCCGCGCTTTGCAAACATCATAGGGAAACCAATAGCGATAATTGGCAGCGCAAAAGAGGATATTTTTATTTTAAATCCAAAGAAGGCAATTAACCAAGCGGTAACTGTTGTCCCAATATTCGCCCCCATGATCACACCAATTGATTCGACTAGACTAAGTAGTCCTGCATTTGCAAAACTTACGACCATTACTGTGGTAGCAGATGAGGACTGAATAAGCAGTGTAATTAAAAACCCAGTGAATACGCCAAGTACTCGATTTCGAGTCATGCTACTGAGAATCTGACGGAGTTTGTTTCCTGCAGCTTTTTGTATACCCTCACTCATGATTTTCATTCCAAAAATGAAAAATCCAAGTGCTCCTAATAAGTTCAATGCTTCAAATAATCCAAACTCCATGTTGATTTTTTTCGTAAGTCGTTGTTCTTAGGCAATGTAATTGTGCCAACAAACAGTTTCAAATTTTCTTCAAAGAGAATATGTTTTTATAGCTTCTATGTTAATTTAATATTAAGAAATGAAAGAAATTTTTTGGTAATTAAATGTCTGATTATGTTTATTTTATAATTGATTCCGTATTTCTAACTAGGTAACATTTGCTTAATCACTTCTTACAAATTCCATAAAGCTGAATTAACGATGCCTATGGCTTCCTGCCCATAAGTTTGTAGCTGAGATATGAATCAACCTGCAACCATACTAATCGTTAAAAGCTCACTTCAATCTGCTCAAGTATTTGAGGAGGCACTTAGTCAAGATGGCTTTGCTGTGGAAACAACTACTGACTACACAGCTGTTGTAAATCACGCTATTTCTACTCAGCCTGAGATTATCTTTTTGCCTGTTGAGTTAGAAAGAGGTGATGGAATAGAACTCTGCTACGAGATCAAAAATAATCCGAAACTGCGAGGTGTTTTTGTAGTGCTTTATTCCAAACGTAAAGAAGATTACACGCAGATTGCGGGCTTGGATTCTGGCGCGGATGACTATTTGGTAAGCCCGATGCAAGCGAGGGTACTATCTAGTAAGATAAAAGCCCTATTGAAAAGACGTCCGCTTGTATCTGCTGCTAGTTCTGGAGAGGAGCTAGTATACAATGATATTGTAATTGACCGAGAGCGATACCTTATTATTCAAGATGGAGTGGAGTCTTATTTGCCTAAAAAGGAATTTGAATTGCTTTCGTTATTGTTATCAAAGCCAAAAAAAGTCTTTTCTCGTGAAGAAATTACCCAAGCAATTTGGGGGGCGAATCCTATCGTTCAAAGTCGCACGATTGACGTTCACATTCGAAAGATTCGTGAAAAAATTGGGAAGCGATACATTCAAACAATCAAAGGTGTTGGGTACCGCTTGGAAAGCTAAACGGTTTTATCCATCGGACTTAAGTCGATACTTTCTACAAACATTTGACTACTCAGTTTTAGGCTTTGTGCAATGAGGTTGGCAATATCTTCCGGTTGTATCATCGCTGATCGATCCACGTCTAATCCATCCCATGAGGATGTGTTTACCGAGCCAGGGAAAATATTACAAACTTTTACGTTGTAATCGCGTAAGTCCTCGGCAAGTAATTTACACAGTCCATGCATAGCATGTTTGCTTATGGTGTAGGCAGCTGCGGAAGCCCTAGTTTGTTTTGCTAAAACGGATAGAATAGAGAAGATATAGCCGCTGCGTTTTTCTTTGAAAATGCTGCTGGCAAATTTACTGAGCTCAAAGGTGGTGATAACGTTTTGATCGAAGCTAGATTGAATTGCTTCAGTGGATACATCCGCCAACGCTCCAACATGATAAACACCAAAATTATTAACCAATATGGTGAGTTGTTTCTCGTAATCCTTGAGCTCTTTGATTAATTTTTCTCGTTCTACAGGCTTGCTCAAATCACACGGATGAATAAAACAACGTGAATTAGTCGACTCTTCTATTGTCGATTTCAATGCTGTTAAGTTGGTATTCGAAGAAGAAATTGCAACGATGTCAATCCCTTCTTCTGCTAATTTTAAAGCAATTGCTCTTCCGATACCTTTGGTGGCTCCTGTAATAATAGCTGTCATACCACAAAGGTAAATTCTATTCGCTATATTTGGGATACCCTATGAAAAAAACTAATCAACACAAAAAGCGCGTATTGGTGTGTCCTCTCGACTGGGGACTTGGCCATGCTTCCCGATGTATACCGCTAATTAATAAACTAACGGAGGCCGGGTTTGAGGTGGTAATTGCAGCCGATCGTGCCCCTTTAGAGCTTCTCAAGAACGAATTTCCGGACATGGAGCATCTCGTCTTTCCTGGGCCTGAAGTTAGATATCCTAAGCGAATAGGAATGGCGCTCTTTATGTTATTTAAAGCGCCTAAAATGATTAAATGGTTTAAGGATGAGCGCTTACTGTTGGAAAGTTTTATTTCTACTTATGCAATAGATGCGGTAATTTCTGATAACCGATATGGTGTATATTCAAGTAAAGTGCCATCTATCTTTATTACGCACCAATTATTTATCCAAGCACCATTGGGTAAGCGCGCATTGAAAGCTTTTACCGCATCTCACGCTAAAAATTTTACGGAAACATGGGTGCCAGACTTTAAAGGTGAGGAAAATTTATCGGGAGATTTGTCTCATGGAGAAACAGACATACGAGATGTTCATTTCATTCACCCTATGTCGCGGTTTAGCGGTTTCTCTAAATCGATGGAGAACCACAAGCGAGATTTAACGATTGTATTGTCTGGTCCAGAGCCAACCCGAACAGCTTTTGAGGATATTATTTTGGAGCAGATTACTGGCTTTGACGGGTCTGTTTTGTTGGTTAGAGGATTGCCTGAAACCATTCATCCCCTCAAAATTTCATCGAATGTAGAAGTGAAATCATTTTTATCTGCAAGTGAATTAGAAATTGAAATGGCCAACTCTAAACATATTATTTGCAGAAGCGGCTATTCGTCCATCATGGATTTGGCTGCACTTGGTAAAAATGCGGTACTAGTGCCAACACCCGGACAAACCGAACAAGAATACTTGGCCCATAAGCTCGAGAAAGAAGGAAAGTTCTTCTTTATGACACAAGAAGATTTTGACTTATCGACTGCTTTGGAAAAATGTGATGAGTACAGCGGGATTAAATTAAAGCAAGACTCTTCAGCATTAACGGAAAGAATAGCGGCACTAAAAAAGCGATTAGCGGATTAACTATTCCAGATAAAAAGCTCTTTTTACGCGATTTCCAACAGCAGTTAGTACTTCGTAAGGAATCGTGTCTTGAGCAGCGGATAATTCATACAGGTTATTATCGGGTCCGAAAATTATGACTTCATCTCCTTCTTTTGCATCGATATGAGTAATGTTTACCATAAGCATATCCATGCAAATTGAACCGATGGTAGGAGCTTTTTGTCCGTTGATGACAACTTCCCATTTACCGCTACCTAACTTTCTACTCACACCATCAGCATAGCCAATGGAAATGGTGGCCGTTTGGCCATCCTCAGGCATCACACCTCTTCTCCCGTAGCCAATGGTTTCTCCTTGTTTTACCTGTTTTATTTGCGAAATATGCGCTACTAATCGATGTACAGGTTGTAGGTGTTTTTTGTGCTCTTCTGTGTTGCTAATTCCATAAAGACCAATCCCTAGTCGCACCATTTCAAACTGTTGATTCGGAAATCGAAGAATTCCACTAGAATTTAAAATATGACGCATATAGGGTTTTTCAATATGTGCTTTGAGGTATTCGTCCATGGCTGCAAACCGGCTAAACTGAAGCGCTGTAAATTCATCTTTTCCATCATCGTCGCTGGCGGCTAAATGAGAAAAAATACTTGCTACCTCAATTTGTGGGTGCTGTTTCAATAGTGTAACTACAGCTTCTAAATCAGCCTGTTCGAACCCTAGTCTCCGCATACCGGTGTCCATTTTTAGGTGAATCCTACACTGTCTTGGTTCGTTAACGCTTATGAATTTTTTGAATTCAGATACAAACTGCTTAAGCAAGCGCAGGCTAAATATTTCAGCTTCTAAATTGTAGCGCAACAAGCTTTCAAAACTAGAGGGTTCAGGATTCAACACCATGATGGGCAGTTTAATTCCTTGTCTTCTTAATGCAATACCTTCATCTGTGTATGCAACTGCTAAGTAATCGGCCTTGTAGTATTCAAGAATATTAGCAATCTCATGTGTGCCACTTCCGTAAGAAAAGGCTTTCACCATCACCATTACCTTGGTGTGTTGATTTAGAATTGATTTGTAATAGTTGAAATTGCTGATCAGGTGATTGAGATTGATTTCAAGTGTAGTGTTGTGTGCTTTTTCTTGTAATCGTTCAGTAATGCGTTCAAATTCAAATCGGCGGGCTCCTTTTATTAAAATAGCTTCATTGTTAAACGTCTGCCCGTGGATGCTGCTTAGAAATGCTTCGGTAGTTAAGAATGATTCAATCGGAATTGAAAAACGTTCAATTTGAGATGAAATATCCGTTCCAATAGCAATAATTCTGTCTAATCGATTCCGTTCGACTAGGTCGGCTACTTCGCCATAAAGTGTATCTAAGCGACTACTGTTTTGTAAAATATCTGATAGAATCAGCGTATGTTTAGGGTGTTGCTGTTGCTGTTTTAGATAGGTAATCGCAATTTTTAGCGAAGTGATATCTGAATTATATGTATCATTAATCAAGGTGCAATTATTAACTCCTTTGATCAACTCAAGTCGCATGGCTATAGCATTAAGTTCTAACATGCCTTTTGTAATGATGTTATTAGGTACTTCTAGAACTAAACATGCGAGCCAGGTATGAATGGCGTTTTCAATGGAAGCATCATCCTTGAATGGAATTGTGATGCTTACCTTTTTTTTGTGATAGGTTCCACTGATAATGGTTTGTATACTTTCTTTTTTGATTGATTCGATTGCTAAATCAGCCTTCCCATTTACAGACCATGTTATCCTCGTTACTTTTCTTAATGCTTCATTATTGCTGATATATTCGTGTATGGCACAATGATCTTTGCAGTACAATAAGGTTTCGCAATGGTAAAAAAGGTGTGCTTTCTCCTCAATAATGGACTGTTGATTCTCAAAGTTTTGTGAGTGAGCAGCTCCAACATTGGTAAATATTCCAATAGACGGTTGGATAATGCTCTCCAACGTATGCATTTCATTGGGTTGAGAAATGCCCACCTCAAAAATTCCTAATTTATGGGATTCGTTGAGGTTCCATACTGAAAATGGAACCCCAATTTGAGAGTTGTAGCTTTTAGGACTTCTGCAGGTATTTTTATATTCCTTAAGAACTTGAAAAATCCACTCTTTTGTAATGGTTTTGCCATTACTTCCTGTAATTGCGATCACTGGAATCTGGTATTTTCCTCGATGTGTTTGTGCAATTCGGTGCAGAGCAATTAGCGTATTTTCGACCAACACAAATGCGGCATCCTTCATTTTATTGTCAATGAATTTGGGATCAGATATTAAAAAGCTTCTGATGCCTTTTCCATATGCTTCTTTAATAAAATGATGCCCATTGTTTCGCTCGCCTAACAAGGCGACAAACATTGAATCGGTATAATTTTGTTGCGCCCGACTATCGTAAAGTATATGGTTGACTGTCTGTACCGTTCCAACATGCTCCCCTTGGCACATGGTGCAAATTTCGGAGGAGTTATAACGTTCGTCTATCATATAGTTTAATTGCTCTATTTGGTTTTTTTAGTTGTTGCCTCTACAAAACAATCTCTGCAGAGTGGTTCATAACTTTCTGTTTCTCCAAGCATTACTAATTTATCGTTGTCAGCTATTCGGTGAGAATGGTTGGCAAGGTTTCCACAATTTACACATATCGCATGTACTTTAGTGACATACTCAGCAGTTGCCAATAAAGATGGAATGGGTCCAAATGGGACCCCTTTGTAGTCCATGTCTAACCCTGCAACAATTACGCGGATACCTTGGTTCGCCAATTGATTGCAAACCGCCACCAATTCCATATCGAAAAACTGAGCCTCATCAATCCCTACTACGTCTTCATCGTTTCTCAATAAAGGAATGTTAGACGATGATGGAACAGGAGTGGAGTGTATTTGGTTAGAATCGTGAGAAACTACTGCCATTTCATCATATCGTATATCTACTTCAGGTTTAAATATTTCA
>CBFHLF010000042.1:0-14543 GCA_965656555.1 uncultured Acidiluteibacter sp.
TTAATTTAAAGCAAGTTCGTTTTAAACAACAAATTGAAGGTACAGACTCTGAAAAAGTAGTTATTACTGTTGGAAATCAAGATAATTTTTCTGCCGGTGATATCGGTAAATTTACGTCTGCTTTCCAAGTGTTAAATCCTGACTTGGTAATCTGTAATATGGAAACTTCTGTAAAGTTAACCATGGAGATTACGATCAATAAGGGTAGAGGATATGTACCTTCTGAAGAAAATGCTCCTGCTGAATCAGTTATTGGTCTTATTCCAATTGATTCTATTTACACACCTATTAAAAATGTTAAGTATAACATCGAAAATTACCGTGTAGAGCAAAAAACGGATTATGAGAAGTTAGTCTTGACTATAGAAACTGATGGTTCAATACATCCGAAGGAAGCGTTAAAAGAATCTGCTAAGATTTTGATCCAACACTTTATGTTATTCTCTGATGAGAAGATTACTATTGATAGTGAAGAGAAATCAGCTGTTGAAGAGTTTGATGAGGATTCTTTACATATGAGACAATTGCTTAAGAACAAGTTGGTAGATATGGATTTATCTGTTCGAGCATTAAATTGCCTTAAAGCTGCAGATGTTGAGACTTTAGGAGAATTAGTACAATTCAATAAGAGTGATTTGTTAAAATTCAGAAACTTTGGTAAAAAGTCTTTAACTGAATTAGATGAGTTAGTTGAGAAGAAAGGACTTCATTTCGGTATGAATGTAGCGAAGTATAAATTAGATAAGGACTAGGAAAATGAGACACGGTAAAAAAGTAAACCACTTAAGTAGAAAAAGTGGTCATAGAAAATCAATGCTATCTAATATGGCTTGTTCTCTTATTGAGCACAAGAGAATTAACACGACTGTTGCTAAGGCGAAAGCTTTAAGAGGTTTCGTTGAGCCTTTGGTTACTAAGTCAAAGGATGATACTACTCACATGAGAAGAACTGTATTTAGCTACCTAAGAAGTAAGGAAGCAGTATCAGAGCTTTTCAGAGAAGTTGCTCCTAAAGTAGCTGACCGTCCGGGTGGTTATACTCGAATTATCAAGACTGGAAACAGATTAGGGGATAATGCTGAGATGTGTATGATTGAATTAGTAGACTTTAATGATATCTACACTTCAGGTGAAGAAAAGAAGGCCACTAAGCCTAAAAGAAGTAGACGTGGTGGTGCTAAGAAAGCATCTGCCGCATCTGAGTCTTCTAATGATGTTAATGCTGAGGAGTCAACTGAAAAAAATGACTAATATTTTTGAAGTTATATAATTGAAAGAAAGATAAAACGGCTGTTTTATCTTTTTTTTTGATTTAATCTTATTTATATTATACTGCATATGAAATACTTAAACTCTGACAAAGGTGTCGTTTTATTGGAAGATGGTACTGTTTTTTATGGTAGATCTGCCGGTTTAAAGGGTACTTCGACAGGTGAAATCTGTTTTAATACCGGAATGACAGGTTATCAAGAAATATACACTGACCCTTCTTATTTGGGGCAGATCATTACTTGTACAACTGCACATATTGGTAATTATGGTGTTGATGATGATGAGACAGAGTCTACTTCCGTTAAAATAAATGGATTAATTTGCAAGCGTTTTGCTCAAGTATATTCTAGAGCAATGGCTGACGATTCACTTCAGAATTATTTTGAAGAAAATAAGATTGTAGCTATTTCAGATATTGACACACGTGCTTTAGTGCGTCATATTAGAAACAAAGGGGCTATGAATGCAATAATTTCTTCAGAGGTTGACGATATGGATAGACTTAGGGAAATGCTTAAAAATACACCATCAATGAATGGTCTGGAGCTTAGTTCTAAGGTATCAACCAAGACAGCTTATACCCTTGGTGATGACACATCTTCCATTAGGATTGCTGTAATGGACTATGGAACCAAGTCCAATATTCTCGATTGCTTGACCGATAGAGGCGCTTTTTTAAAGGTGTTCCCTATGGATACTACCCTTTCTGCTATTAAGAAATGGGGAGCTGATGGAATAATGTTGAGTAACGGTCCTGGTGATCCATCCGCAATGATTTCAACTATTGAAGAGGTAAAGTCTTTTGTGAATTCAGGTATCCCTATTTTTGGTATATGTCTAGGACACCAACTGCTTGGTCTTTCGTATGGTTTGAAAACTACTAAGATGCATAATGGACATCGCGGTATTAATCATCCTGTTAAAAACTTAAAGACTTCAAAAGGAGAGATTACATCGCAGAATCACGGTTTTGTAGTTGATATTGAAATGGCTAATTCGCATAATGATATTGAGGTGACTCATATTCATTTAAATGATGGTTCTTTAGCTGGAATGAAGCATTTGCATAAGCCTGTTTTCTCTGTTCAGTATCATCCTGAGTCTTCTCCAGGGCCACATGATTCTCGTTATTTATTTGATGATTTTATAGACTTAATTACTAAACACAAAAACTAATATAAATGAGTTATATCGCTAATGTTTTTGCACGTCAGATACTAGATTCTAGAGGAAATCCTACTATTGAAGTGGAAGTTACCGCTCAAAATGGTGCAGTAGGAAGAGCTGCTGTACCATCAGGTGCGTCTACAGGAATTCATGAAGCAGTAGAGTTGCGTGATGGAGATGATAGTATATACATGGGAAAAGGCGTTTTACGTGCTGTTCAAAATGTTAATACCACTATTGCTCAAGAGCTTAAAGGCGCTTCTGTATTTGAGCAAAGTGCTATCGATCACCATATGATTTCTCTTGACGGAACAGAGAATAAGTCTAATCTTGGTGCAAATGCTATGTTAGGCGTTTCCTTAGCTTTAGCAAGAGCTGGTGCAATTTCTTCAGGTCAACCACTTCATAAATATATTGGAGGTGTAAGTGCTAGAACATTGCCTATTCCTATGATGAACATTTTAAATGGTGGTTCACATGCAGATAACAGTATCGATTTTCAAGAGTTTATGGTTATGCCAGTTGGTGCTGATTCATTCAGCACTGCGTTACGAATGGGGACAGAGATATTCCATCATTTAAAAGCGGTTTTAAAGAAGGGTAATTATTCCACTAATGTTGGTGATGAAGGCGGTTTCGCCCCTAATTTAAAATCAAATGAAGAGGCGATTGAGTTTGTACTTCGGGCAATAGAATCTGCCGGTTACAAGCCTGGTCAAGATGTATTTATTGCATTGGATGCAGCTGCTTCAGAGTTTTATAACGCCGAGGAAAAAGTCTATCATTTTCATAAGTCAACAGGGGATAAGTTAACATCTTCTGAAATGGCCTCTTATTGGAAAGATTGGACAAAAAGATATCCAATTATTTCTATAGAAGATGGTTTAGCTGAAGATGACTGGTCCGGATGGAAGGAGCTAACTGACTTTATTGGAAAGGATGTTCAGCTTGTGGGTGATGATTTATTCGTAACTAACGTTAAGAGATTAAAAAGAGGTATTGACGAGAACATTGCGAACGCGATTCTTGTTAAGGTTAACCAAATTGGTACATTGACAGAAACAATTGATGCAGTAGAGATGGCTAAAAGTAATTCATTTTTATCGGTAATGAGTCATCGTTCTGGAGAAACAGAAGATAGTTTTATTGCTGATTTAGCTGTTGCTTTGAATACTGGTCAGATTAAAACTGGTTCTGCATCTAGGTCCGATCGAATGGCAAAGTATAACCAGTTATTACGAATTGAAGAACAATTAGGAAGTGGTGCATATTTTCCTGGTAAAACCTTCAAATTTGCTAAATAACTGTTTTGGTTTTGAGTGTTTGTTGAGTAAATTAGCACTCGCGAATAGTGAACAGATTGAACTACTAAAGAATAAAAAATAACAACTTAAAGACGTAATAAATATGGCAGAAATGGTAGAAGTAAAAGTTGGTGATAAAGTGTATCAACTTCCTGTTATTGAAGGAACTGAAGGTGAAAGAGCAATTGATATTGCTAAATTGAGAGCAGAGTCTGGTTTAGTGACCATTGATCCTGGTTTTAAAAATACCGGTTCTACTCAAAGTGCAATTACTTTCCTAGATGGTGAAAAAGGAATTTTGAGATATCGAGGTTATTCTATTGAAGAGCTAGCAGAAAAATCTAGCTTTCTGGAAGTTTCTTATTTGTTGATTAATGGAGAGCTTCCAACGTCTGACGAGTTAGAAAAGTTTAAGTCAAAAATTACCCATCATACATTGATTCACGAGGATATTAAAAGTATTTTAGATGGGTTTCCATCTAATGCTCATCCAATGGGTGTGCTTTCTTCTTTAGTATCTTCTCTTACTGCCTTTTATCCGGAGTCACTTGATCCCAATAGGTCTGCCGAAGGTGTAAATTTAAGCATACTTCGAATATTAGCAAAGTTACCTACAATGGCTGCTTGGGCATACAAAAATGAAATCGGTCACCCTGTAAACTATCCTGATAATAAACTGGACTATTGTTCTAACTTTTTGAAGATGATGTTTGCTTTGCCTACCGATGATTATGAGGTAGACCCTGTGGTCGCTGACGCACTAGACAAATTATTAATCTTACATGCAGATCATGAACAAAACTGCTCTACTTCTACTGTCCGATTAGTAGGGTCTTCTCATGCTAGTCTGTACGCTTCTATTTCAGGTGGTATTAATGCACTTTGGGGGCCACTTCACGGTGGTGCCAATCAAGCAGTAATTGAGATGCTTGAGGCTATTAAAGCTGATGGTGGTGATGTAAAGAAATACATGGCTAAAGCTAAGGATAAGAATGATCCATTCCGATTAATGGGCTTTGGACATAGAGTTTATAAGAATTTTGACCCTAGAGCAAAGATCATTAAGAAAGCAGCTGATGATGTATTAGCGAAACTTGGAATTAATGATCCAATCTTAGAAATTGCTAAGGGATTAGAGGAGGTTGCACTTAGTGATCCATACTTCGTTGAGCGGAAACTTTACCCGAATGTAGATTTCTATTCAGGTATTATTTACAGAGCGATTGGAATTCCAACTTCTATGTTTACCGTTATGTTTGCAATTGGTCGCCTTCCTGGGTGGATTGCTCAATGGAAAGAAATGAGAGAAAATGGAGAGCCAATTGGCCGTCCAAGACAAATATACACAGGAGCTAATTTGAGACCTTTTGTTCCTATGGAAAAAAGATAATCAAACTTCAATTTATAAAGACTTTATGGGTTCCATAAAGTCTTTTTTTTTGCCATATTGATTAAACCTAAAAAGTACATTAGGCGTTATATATTTGGTGAGTTAAATGTTATTCGCCTATCAGTTTAATGTATTGCATAAAATAAAATATTGCCATAATGGGATATGCTAGTTTACAAGAGTGTGTAGAGGACCTGGAGAAGAATGGTCATTTGATTAGGATTAAAGAAGAGGTAGATCCTCATCTTGAAATGGCTGCTATTCATCTTCGAGTTTTTGAAAAAAATGGTCCTGCTATTTTGTTTGAAAACATAAAAGGATGTGAATTTACTGCAGTTTCTAACTTATTTGGGTCTGTTGAACGTTCTCGATTTATGTTTAGAGATACCATCAAAAAGGTAGAGAAACTGATTGAAATAAAAGGTGATCCTATGGCTGCGCTTAAACAACCACTAAAGAATATATCTGTTCCATTTACTGCCCTTAAGGCCATTCCGCGAAAAGTTAGAAATAATCCGTTAACAAAAAACGTGACAACCATATCCAAATTACCACAAATACAATGTTGGCCCATGGATGGAGGTCCTTTTGTAACGTTACCTATTGTCTATTCCGAGGATATTGAAAAGCCCGGGGTGATGAATTCCAATTTAGGAATGTATCGAATACAACTTGGAGGCAATGAGTATGTTCCCGATAAGGAAATAGGCCTTCATTATCAATTGCATCGGGGTATAGGTGTTCATCAAACCAAAGCGAATGCCAAGGGAGAACCATTGAAGGTGAGTATTTTTGTGGGGGGGCCTCCTTCGCATACTTTTTCAGCTGTGATGCCACTGCCTGAAGGGATTTCAGAATTGACCTTTGCGGGAGCTCTTGGAGGTAGAAGATTTAGGTACAGCTATGAAGATGGTTATGCTGTTTCAGCTGATGCGGATTTTGTAATAACAGGAGAGGTATATCCCGGAGAGAATAAGCCTGAAGGTCCTTTCGGAGACCACTTGGGGTATTATAGTTTAAAGCATGACTTTCCTTTAATGAAGGTACATAAGGTTTACCATAAAAAGGGTGCGATTTGGCCGTTTACTGTAGTAGGCAGACCTCCGCAAGAGGACACCAGTTTTGGAGCACTCATTCATGATATGACAGGCGCTGCTATTCCTCAGGAAATACCTGGATTACATGCTGTACACGCGGTAGATGCTTCGGGAGTTCACCCGTTACTCTTTGCTATTGGGAGTGAGCGCTATACGCCATATTTAAGTGAAAAAAGACCACAAGAGTTGTTAACTATTGCCAATCATATTTTGGGAACAGGACAGCTGAGCCTTGCTAAATACTTAATCATTGCCAATAAAGCAGATAATCCTGAATTAGACATACACCAAGAAGAAGCTTTCCTAATTCATGTGTTAGAGCGTATTGACCTTTCGAGGGATTTACACTTTCATACACAAACCAGTATTGATACTTTGGATTATAGTGGAGATGGCCTCAATACCGGATCTAAGTTAGTTATTGCGGCTGCAGGGGATAAAATAAGAACCTTGTCTAAAGTAGTTCCAGAGTTCACTAATCTGCCTGAAGGCTTTTCTGATCCCAGAGTTGTTTTTCCTGGAGTGTTGGCATTTCAATCTGTTCCCTTTACTAATTATAATGAGGAATCGAAGAGAATTAAATTACTGACCGAATTCTTATCAAACCAAAGCAATAAACTCGAGGGGTTCCCTATGCTGCTGTTGTCAGATGATAGTGACTTCGTATCAGCTACTTTAAATAACTTTTTGTGGGAGGCATTTACAAGAAGTAATCCGTCTCATGATATTTATGGAGTTGATGAGTTTATCATAAATAAACATTGGGGAGTAAAAACAGCATTTGTATTAGATACACGAATAAAGCCACATAATGCTCCGGTTCTGATTAAAGATCCAGAAATAGAAAAGCGAGTAGACCGGCTAGGGGAGAAAGGCGGTTCCCTTTATGGAATTATATAACAAAAGGCCATTTTACATTTTTGTAAAATGGCCTCTTCTATTGATAATTCGTTTTAATTAACCTGCAGGTTGTTCGCCTGGATTAACGTTTGCTTTAACTCTTAATACTGTTGTAGCAGGTTCTGTATTAGCAGTAATACTAACAGTTTTTGTTTGTTGATTTACTTGTTTCCCAGGACTGTAAACTACTTCTATTTCACCTGTTTCACCTGGTGCTATAGGGTTTCTTGGGTAATTTGGTACAGTACACCCACAAGAGCCTTTTGCATCAGATATTATCAAAGGCTCATTTCCAGTATTAGTAAATGTAAAAACTTTTGTGTTTTTAGTGTCCTGTTCAATCGTTCCAAAGTCATGTTCCATTTCTGCAAACTGTATACTTGTTTTTGGTCCGACATTTTCTTCTACTACGGGAGGCATATTATTATTAGATGGAGTGGCAGCAAGATTGTTAGTTGGAGTAACAACTTCTGTTTGTTGGTAGTCAACACCGTTACTACTGCTAAAAATCATATACGAGTTAATTACTGTTAGTAAGCCAATTCCGGCTACAATACCTACAAGAACATTGTTTTTCATTTCGATTTAATTTATTGGTTATAAAATGTTTAATTATTTATTATTTAATTCTTCTAGCATTCCGGTATAACCTTCATCACTTAAAACTTTTATTGCTTGAAGGTAAGATTCGTTTAATTGGTTAATCACCTCAAAGTAAGCAGAAACATCAAAAAGGTTTCTTGCCATAAGTGCTTTGAGTTGAATGGTGATTAACTTCTCTGAGCGCTCAAGGTCTCCATCTTTAGGTTCAATTTTCTTTTTCTTTTTTGCAAATTCATAAAATGAATTAAGAAAACCATCAGTAACTTCAAAACTGTCATTGAATGATTCAAATGTTTCGAATTGGTTGGATAGCTTCTTTCTGTTTTTGTCCAGATAATTTAAAATATAAGTATTGTAAGTTCCAGTTCGAATCAACTTAGAGTTGAAATCGCTGTTCATAGAAGTATCAATAGGAACAAATATATCTGGCATAATACCACCACCTCCATACACTAAACGCTTATTTGGAGTATAATACTTTAATGAGTCAGGAAAATTAATACTATCCGCTGTGAATAACTCCCCATGCTCATACCTGTTTACCAAATCTTTGTAGTAAGCATCCTTTCCATCTTCGTATGGCTTTTGTATTGATCGCCCAGTTGGTGTATAATATTTAGCAGTAGTTAGTCGAACTGCTGAACTATCAGGTAGCGAGAATGGTTTTTGAACTAACCCTTTTCCAAATGATCTGCGACCTATTATCAGTCCTCGGTCCCAATCTTGTATTGCTCCTGATACAATTTCACTTGCAGATGCTGAACCTTCATCAATCAATACAACTAAGTTTCCTTGCTGAAAATTTCCTCTGGATGTTGCTTTATACTCTTCTTTAGGTTGTCTTTTACCCTCGGTATATACAATCATCTTATTATCATCAAGAAACTCATCAGCTAGTGTAAATGCGGTGTTTAAATAGCCTCCGCCATTTCCTCTAAGATCGAGAATTAAATCTTGTAGCCCTTCTTTCTTTAATTTTACGAGTGCTTCGTCAAACTCTTGTGTCGTATTTCTTGCGAATCGATTTACTTTGATGTATCCAACATTAGGTGTTGCCATATAAGAAGCATCGACACTAAAAATTGGAATTTTGTCTCTTTCTATATCGAATTCAATTAATTCTTTTTCTCCACTTCTTTTTATTTCTACATTTACTATGGTTCCTTTCTTACCTCTTAGCCGATCTGCTACACCACTGTTGGTAATTTTAATACCTGCTACGACTTCACCTTCTATTACAACAATCTTATCGCCTGACTGGATTCCTAACTTTTCAGATGGCCCACCTGAAATAGGAGAGACGACAGTTATAGTATCGTTTAATATATTAAATTGAATACCAATACCCTCAAACTTTCCCTCCAGCGGTTCATTCATTCTTCTCAACTCTTTTTTGGGAATATAAACAGAATGTGGGTCTAGCTCTTTTAAAACAGCTTCGATCGCATCCTCTACCATAACTTCGTTATTCACCGTATCAACATAGGCATAGTTTACGATGCTTAAAAGTGTATTAAACTTCTGTATTCCGCGCTCTTGTTCCGGCGACATACCTTGAGCAGTTACTCCTAGTAGATTTGAAAAAAATAGAATAGGTATTAAGTAAAACTTCTTTGAAAATAGTATCATGTAAATGATTTAGAGTAAACCAAATTTAGACAAATTGTAGTTGTCAGTTAGTTAACAAAAGTTAAGCAGTAAGTTGTTGATTAATCAATCTTTCACGACTATTGTAGTGAAGGTAGCTAGGTGGTCAGAGTAGCCACCATAATAATTTTTACCGCCGTAGGTTCTGCTTGGGGTGGTAGTTCCATCCTTGCTTGTGTACATCACAAAAGGAGCTGTCATTATTTTAGCCTCATTGTTATCAATGTATACGTTATTATTGGTTTTCGTTAGGGGACTTGACACGATGATTTGATCCAAAACATTCCAGTTTCCTCTGTAGTTATAGGTCCCTTGTTTTTTTTCATGATAGGGATAACTTAAGTTAGTGAGGTAGCAATCTTCGATTATTGGGCATGCCCCTAATATTTCTCTCATACTTGCATTATCGGGCATGTCATTAAAATCACCAAGAATAATAATTGCTGCATTTTCATTTTTAAATCTAATCTCAGCTATAGATTCCACCAAGAGTTTTGCTACGGCTATTCTCTTAGGTTCTGATTCTACTTGTCCTCCACTTCTTGATGGAAAGTGGTTGACGAAAAAGTGAATCACTTCATCCTCTTTTTTCAGTTTAGCTTTAATATAAAGAATGTCTCTTGTGCGGTCTTCTTGGCCATTGCTTGATATGTTAGGAGTAATTGCTTTTGAGTCAATAACTGTAAAAACATCTCTTCTATAGATAAAAGCATTATCAATACCACGCTCATCCCCACTTTCATAATGTATCAATTCGTAGTTTGCTGATTTGAGTTCACCGGTTTCTAATAAGTCTTGCACTACTTTTTTATTTTCTACTTCGCACAGACCAAAAGCTGCAGGAAAACCATTGGAGTTTATATTTGTAATGACCTCACTGATCTTCGAAAGCTTATCCATGTAGCGTTCGTCGTTCCATTCTTTTGCTCCATCTTCTGTAAATTCATCATCATTTGTATCAGGATTATCCTCAGTATCGAACAGGTTCTCTACGTTGTAAAATCCAACCGTGTATTTATTAACGATTGTGTTTTTAACATCTTTATTATCAGAGGAGTCTTTAGTTCCAAAACATCCCCAAAGCAAAGTTGAAAAAAGGGTTATTGTAATTGTGTATTTCATATTATTTTAGTGTTATATTTGCTGCTTTATCTCCTACAGTACTGCCAAGAGCTACACCAATACCACCTAGTTTAACAGCTACTATAGTCCGTTTATTTATTCTTTTTACTACAGGAAACTTATCTTCACTAAATGCCATTATCCCTGACCATTGGTGTTCTATCTCAAACGGCGTGGTGGGAAGTATGAGTTTCTCCAATTGTTCTTTTAAATGATTTTGAATAGTTGTATTAATTTCTAGAATCGTAGTTGCTTCTTGGTCAAAAGCCTGATTTCTTCCACCTCCCAATAATACTCTATCTCCAATATTTCTAAAATAGTAATATCCTTCGTCGTAATGAAAAGTTCCTTTTATTCCTAAATTAGGAATCGGGTTAGTTACGCACACCTGACCTCTGCCTGGAGTAAGGTTTATTTCAGGTAAAAGCTCTTTAGTAAAAGCATTAGTGGCAATAATTGTTTGATCCGTTTTAAATTCAATTTCATTTACTAGAATACCGTCTTCGGTAAGTCCGGTCACCTTTGCATTGGTGAAAATGGGAATACCACTCATATTGGCTTTTACCGTTAGGGCCTTCATCATTTTACCGGTATGAATTTGTCCTTCAAAAGGATTGTAAATGAGTTGTTTTACATACTTAGAATTAAAAGAAAATCTCTTGATATCTGCATTTTGCTGCCTGTAGACGGTAGATTTGAAAATAGGATGAAGCTTTTCATTCATTTCTTCCATTTCTTGCTGAATGTTTCGGTCATCAAATATTAATTCGTATCCGCCTAGTTGTTGAAAATTGATTGCAGAGTCTCCAAGTCTAGATCTTAATAGGGCAAGGCCTTTCCATCGCTGTTCAATTAAGTCTAACATTTTTTCGGTGCCTAATTTCTTTTCATCAGATATAATTTCAGAAAGGCTACCAAAGCAAGCAAATCCTGCATTTTTTGTGCTTGCTCCACTGGGAATAAGACCTGCTTCAAATATGGCTACCGATATTTTAGGCGATTTTTCTTTAAGCGAAATTGCTGTGGATAGTCCCGTTATTCCTCCACCGACAATAATTACATCATATTTTGTAAGCGATTCTTTCTCCCAAAAACTTAGCATGGTGTATTATTCTCCAATCAATGGTGATTGTTGTATTGCCTTCACACCTACAGACTCTAATGGAACTTTCTTTCCATCTTTAAAAGCAGTTACAAAAGCACCCTCAAAGCCATTTACAGCCATTTTTACTTTATGCTCAGCAGCATCTTTAAAGTTGTTATATGCACCAGAATAATACCTAAAAAGTCCTCCGCTTTCAAGTACGATTAAATTCGAGGTATTTTTAAAGAACCTTTTATCAGGTTGTGTTTTAAATGCTCCTAATTGAACTCTAAATACCACAGCTTCTCCTGTATTGATAGATGAAGAATTTCCAACTGGCTTTAGCTCATTTACTCTTTCACCAGCAGAAATATACGATTGGTCATTTGACTTTTCTTCAATAGTAGGAGATAGTCCCTGCTCCGATAGTTCAGCTTTCCGCTTCACCACTTCCTTTAGGTCGTTACTGCCTCCAACTGAATAAACAACCAGTGAGTCTTGAACTTCTGTTTTAAGATCAGGGAGATTTAATAAACTTTCTATATTCTCTGGTTGATCACCTACACGATATGCACCAACATTAATTCTAAACCTACTACTTAATGCGCTATTCCCGGTAAAGTTAGTTGATACAACATCTGCAAATTCACCTGATGTGTCGGAATATTTTAGGTAAGACTCATAAATCATTTCATCTGTCAAATAAACACCTTCGGCATTTACTGTTGTTCCTAATGAATTAATTTCTTTATCTAAAAAGTCAGCCAATCCATCTCCATCTGTGTCAATTGGACAACCCAGGGTG
Organism: uncultured Acidiluteibacter sp.; assembly: GCA_965656555.1. Classification (GTDB taxonomy): domain Bacteria; phylum Bacteroidota; class Bacteroidia; order Flavobacteriales_E; family Vicingaceae; genus Acidiluteibacter. The sequence continues at coordinate 12,392 of CBFHLF010000042.1, forward strand.
TCGACTTCTACATCTGCAGGGGTGTTAGGACACTTATCCATAAAATCTATGACACCGTCCTCATCATAATCACTAGGGTCATATGCATAAAAATCAATGGGCTCATCATATAAATCTGCTTCCGTATCAATTTTTCTAAAATTATAGGTTAATGAAATTGTTGTAGCTAGGAAGTGGTCATTGTTACTATTAGCGGGATCACTGCCCACTCTTTTTTCTGAACTTTTTGGATCAACTCCATCAATCATATCAGTAAAAGTCAAGTGAAAGGTAGAAGCTATTCTAAAGTTAATTTGATTAGTAATTTTAACATTTCCTCCTATTCCTAGTGGAATTGCAACGCTTCTTTCTGGATAAAACCCTCTTCCGTCGAATCTCACTTCTCGAATATCAGTTTCATAATCATAATCTCGTTGTATTTCTACCGCAAACTCAGCACCTGGACTATTTTCAGGTAGGTTTCTAATAGTTCCATCTGACCAATAATTATAACGACTCCCTGTAGAACTAATTAAGTCAGTTTTTGAATTAAACTCAAGCATTTCTACTCCTGCAGTTATGAAAGGGCTAAAACTTCTTCGTGGGTTAAGGAAATTTCCAAAATTATATTCTAAGCTTAATCCACTAACACGTATGGTTGATTCAAAGTTTAGATTTCGTTCTAGACGTCGTTCTTCAACTCGCATTTTACCAAACATGTAATATAAGTTCAGATTTAAATACTCTAGCAATGGTTGATGAAGATAGAGCTCGTAAACAGGATTACTTACAAATGGGTTTCCATAATCATAGTCTCTCAAATCTCCATAAAAGGAAATTAATCCAACTCCAAGACCTAATGTAGGAGGAGTGATTTTTTTCTGCTCTAAAGGTTCTACTTCTAAGGAGTCAGTATTCGATTGTCCAATCGAGTTAAATGAGATAAAAAGAAAAGACAGTAGTGCTATTAAAGAATTTGATTTCATGTATTTGCTAGCTATATTCAGGATTTAAATATACGCGTTTTTTGCAAATATTAACTTTAGTAACAAATAGTTATTTATACCACTGTTGTTTACTAATCATTAAAGCTTCCTGAACTGTAATCCTGTTTCCTTGATTGTAGGCAGTTACAAAGGCATCAGAAATTTTATTATCACTCTCCCAAACTCTATTTCGCTTATCTCTAGCTTTTTTGTATACAGGAAACTGCCCAATTGTGTACTTTCTCCACCCTTCATGAAATTCTATTGATACTTTTTCATTGATTTTGTGTCTAGTAACAAAATAGTCAGTTGCTACCTCTTTTTTTCCTGCAGCTATCTGAACTTTGTAAGAGATGCCAGTTTCAGGTGATGGAATATTACTGACTACTTCTTCTAAAGGCTTTTCTATCTTTTCTTCTATTGGTATTACAGGTTGTGAAATAGCTTCAGTTATGGGTTCCTCTATTACTTTTTCAATTTCCTCTTCTTCTACAGTTTTTGTGTCTTCTGCTAGAGGTTCTTCTATTTCATCAATAACTTCTTCTTCTGCTATGGTCTCCACTTCAGTTTGATCTTCCAATTGCGCAATTTTTTCACCATTCGAAACTTCAATAGGTGGTAATTCTGAAGCTATCAGGTCTTCTTGAAATGTCTGCTCGTTTTTTAAATAGGAGAACTTACCACTAATTTTGTTAACATTATCAGCTACAGCGCTTCTTTCTAGATAGTACGAAACGGTTATTGATTCTCCAAATGGCAAAGCCATCCATAAAATTTTAACTACATTATTTTGAAAAGAGAAAAACCCCTCGTTAGATACATTTTCTGTTGCAATATATCCGAGTGGAATATACTCTTCAATTTTACCAAAACTGTTTATTTCTTCCTTTTCAATTGTTAATTCAACCAAAAGCTTGTTTTCATTTTCAGTAGATTTGATCTCTCTAGAAATAACAAAGTCTTCACCTTCTCCGACAACTTCGATTTTAGCCTTTCGATTTGCCTTTTTCTCTTTTTTATTTTTTCGATTTTCTTTTACTTCTGAAATTTGATTCTCAATTTCTGCTCCAATAACAATAGCAGGCGAGCTGTAGTCTGTACTTTGCCTTTCATTTTGTTCGATGTAAGAAAACTTTCCAGCTAACTCATAACTTCCGACCTCTGGGGACACTGCTGTTAATAAGTAG
>CBFHLF010000043.1:0-14437 GCA_965656555.1 uncultured Acidiluteibacter sp.
GGAAGTTCCGACGAACAGGAGGGAATCACCCCACCGAAGTTATGGCTTAGCGATAAATTTAGCTTATTTTTTGCACAGTCTTGATCTTTTGTTTCTTTTCTATCAAGAGAAAAGAAAGTAAAAATATGAGCAACATCATTCGCTTGAACTTGCTTGTCCGTTCGGCAGGCGGTCCAGGCCGTGTGCCTTCTTCTTGATTTTGAAAAGATGGTCGTTAAATCTTTGCTGATCACTTTTTGCACTGCCAAAAAGTAAAACAAAAAGGCAGGCCTACAGTAATACTTAATATTTAAATTGTAAACTCTTGAAATAGTTATTTTATCTATACTATTCTATTATCAAGTGAATTACACGAGGTTGGCTATGTTTTTTTTGTGTTAAATAATATTAAACATAATGTATTTACTATCTATATTAATAGTAATACTATTAGATTTGTGTGTTGAAACTAAAAAATATGGATGATATATTTTCCAAATTAGAGATAAAAGCCAACGAAAAGTTGTTCCTAAAGCATCCGGATTCGAGTGAGTTAGGCAGGAAGATTATCACCGGTTCGGTTGATTTAATCCATGACCTGGGTTTCGATGCATTTACCTTTCGAAAATTGGCTAATCATATTGAATCAACAGAGGCTTCTATCTATCGGTACTTTGAAAGTAAGCACAAATTGTTGCTTTACCTTACCTCTTGGTATTGGGGCTGGATGGAATATCGATTAGCTTTTTGTATCACCAATATTGATAGCAATGTAGAGTGCTTATCGCGTGCCATTTCTTTATTGACCGAAAAGGTAACAGAAACCAATAATTCTGTACCGATTGACACAATTAAACTAAATCAAATCGTAATTTCCGAGTCTGCAAAAGCATACTTAACAAAAGAAGTGGATGCAGTCAATAAGGAAGGTGCATATGTTGATTATAAGCAATTTGTGGGAAAGATAAGTGATTTGATTCTAACCATAAATCCCTTGTATAAATATCCTCATATGCTCGTATCAACTGTTATAGAAGGAGCGCATCATCAGCATTATTTTGCTGAGCACTTGCCGCGCTTAACTGATGTAATAGAAGGAGAAGATGCCATAACAACATTCTATAAAGAAATGGTGTTAAAAGCAATTGGAGTAAATGAATTACCGAATAAATAGAAAAAATATGTTAACCGAAGATACGATATTAACACCGATGCAGCGCTTTTGGAAGCTGCTAAAACCTGACCAAAAAGAGATTCGAAATGTTTATATTTACTCTATATTTAATGGTTTAATTAACCTATCCTTACCTTTAGGTATTCAGGCTATTATAAATTTAATACAAGGTGGTCAAGTAAGTACTTCTTGGATTATTTTGGTTTTCTTTGTGGTACTTGGTGTGGGTATGGCAGGCTTACTTCAAATCTTTCAATTGCACATTACGGAGAGCATTCAACAGAAAATTTTTGCTCGAGCAGCATTCGAGTTTGCTTATCGAATTCCAAAGATCAAAATGGAACGTTTGTATCAGCATTATGCTCCTGAATTAATGAATCGTTTTTTTGATATTGTTTCAGTTCAAAAAGGATTATCAAAGATATTGATTGACTTTTCTGCCGCAGCGCTTCAAGTGGTTTTTGGATTAATACTGTTATCGTTTTATCATCCGTTTTTTGTCATTTTTAGTTTTATTCTCGTTTTATTGGTGTACATTATTTTTAGATATACCTCAAAAAAGGGATTAGAGACGAGTTTAAAAGAATCAAAACACAAATATGCCGTTGCTCACTGGTTAGAAGAGCTTGCTCGAACTGCTACCACATTTAAGTTAGCAGGAGATTCTGATTTACCCATGACTAAAATAGATAGTAATGTTGGTAAGTATGTAGATGCTCGACAAAGTCACTTTAAAGTGTTGGTGTCACAGTTTTCATTTATGGTGCTATTCAAGGTTATTGTTGCAGCAGGATTATTGTTAATTGGCGGCATCTTAGTAATGGAGCAAAGCATGAATATTGGACAGTTTGTTGCAGCTGAAATTATCATTCTATTGGTAATAAATTCTGTTGAGAAGTTAGTTTTAAGTCTTGAAACAATCTACGATGTTTTAACTTCTTTAGAGAAAGTAGGGCAGGTGACTGATATGGACTTAGACTCCAATGAAGGAATTAATTTATGTGATGAAAATACCGGAAAAGGCTTAGCAGTGAGCTTAGACCATGTATCATTTGCCTACCCAGGTTACCATAAAAACACCATTAAGAATATAAGTTTAGATCTAGAACAAGGCAATAGTTACATGATTGCAGGTCCAAATGGGTCAGGAAAGAGCACACTTCTAAACTTAATCTCGGGCTTGTATGATGTGCAAGATGGCACCGTTTCCTACAATGGGTTAGCCAAAGACAATTTACAAGTTAACTCCTTACGCATAGAGATTGGTTCATGTTTAACAGAAGAACAACTCTTTGAGGGAACAGTGCTAGAAAATATTTCGGTAGGTCGTGATAACGTAACTTTTGAGCAGGTAAGATGGGCAGTAGAAAATTTAGGATTAGCAGATTTTGTAAAAACCCTGTCTAAAGGCTATGATACTCATATAGATCCTCTTGGTAAAAAACTGCCTAGAAGTATCGTACGTAAAATGTTGCTAGCAAGAAGTATTGCAAGTAAACCAAGTTTGTTGCTTCTGGAAAATGCATTCGATACCCTAGATGATAAGGAATTAAAGAAAACCGTTGATTTCTTAACAGATAAATCAAATAATTGGACCCTAGTAGCAGTGTCTAATAATCTTCATTATGCTAAATCTTGTGATCAAATCATTGCCCTAGATAGAGGAGCAGTTAATAAAACTGGTACCTATGAAGACATGAAATCGATCATCAATTTTATAAATTTGTAATTAGATGCTGAATATATCCTCAAATTCATTGGATCCAAACCTAAAGAAGGGAAAATTTAGGTCGTTGGACAAAGTAGAAGCCAAAGAATCAAGTCGTAGATTAATACGTGTGATTTCAGGTTTCGGATTAGTTGGTTTTCTAATCCTTTTCTTACCATGGACACAAAATATACGCTCTCGCGGCGATGTGACCACGCTAAAGCCGAATCAACGGCAACAGTCCATTCATTCAGTAATTCCTGGAAGAATAGAAAAATGGTTTGTGCAAGAAGGAGATAACGTAAAAAAAGGCGATACCATTCTGTTTTTATCTGAAGTTAAGGATGACTATTTCGATCCACAATTGCTTAGCAGAACAGAAGAGCAATTGAAAGCCAAAGAAATGTCGGTAAACTCTTACATGGAAAAGGTAAAGTCATTAGATAATCAAATAGATGCACTTTCTCAAACAGGTCGTTTAAAATACCAGCAAGCGCAAAATAAATTAAAGCAAGCTCAACTGAAAATAATCAGTGATAGTATGGATTATCAAGCATCTTTGATCAATTATCAAGTGGCTGACGAGCAGTTTAAGCGGATGCAACAGTTGTATGATGATGGCTTAAAGTCACTAACAGACTTAGAGAAGAGAAAGCTAACACTTCAGAAAGCGCAGGCTGAAAAAATATCCTATGAGAATAAGTTGCTTACCACTAGAAATGAGCTAATTAATGCCCAGGTAGAGTTAACTTCTATAAGAGCACAATACCGTGATGACGTGTCAAAAGCAGAATCAGAAAAGTTTACTGCTTTATCAAATATGTATGATGCAGAAGCTACGGTGACTAAGCTGCAAAACCAATACATGAATTACTCTGTGAGAACAGGTCTCTACTATGTGGTAGCCCCTCAAGATGGATATATTATTCGAACGATTCAATCCGGTATCGGAGAAACCATTAAAGAAGGAGCAGAGATTGTGACCATAATGCCAGCAGATTATGATTTAGCAATTGCGATGTATGTTAAGCCTATTGATTTACCTTTATTAGAATTAGGGCAGCATGTAAGGACACAATTTGATGGATGGCCTGCCATTGTATTTTCAGGTTGGCCAAATGTGAGTTATGGTACATATGGAGGTACTGTTTACGCTATTGATAATTTTATTAGTCCAAATGGTATGTATAGAGTACTCGTAGCACCTGATAACAATGATGTACCTTGGCCTGACGCATTGAGAGTAGGAGCAGGAGCATCGAGTATGCTATTGCTTAAGGATGTGCCTATTTGGTATGAACTATGGCGAAACATCAATGGCTTTCCTCCTGATTATTACAAAACATTAGACGAAGCACCAGCAAAAAGCAAAGAGAAAAAATGAGAACACTCCAATTGATCCTAGTTTTTACATTTTTTGGTGGTTTTCTGTCTGCTCAAGAAACAGTTGATAAAGTCATCTCTTTTGATGAATACATGGCCATCGTGAGAGAGCATCACCCCATAGCTAAACAAGCTGATATTCGCTTACAACAAGGAGAAGCAGCTGTTCTGCAATCTCGAGGTGGTTTTGATCCAAAACTGTTCAATGATTTTAGTCAAAAATACTTTGATGAAAAGCAATACTATAGCTTGATAGATGCAGGAGTGAAGATTCCAACTTGGTTCGGTATTGAATTAAAAGGTGGATATGAGCAAAACCAAGGGAGCTTTTTAAACCCTGAAAATAATACACCCGAAAATGGATTGTGGTATGCAGGTGTAACACTACCTGTTGGAGCAGGTTTATTTATTGATGAGCGAAGAGCCATGCTAAGAAAAGCACAGCTATTTCAAGAAATGACTGTTTCCGAGCGACAGTTATTAGTAAACGAATTATTATATGCTTCTGGTAGTGCCTACTGGGAGTGGTTTAAAGCTTATAACGTGCTAACTGTTTATCAAGAAGCGGTTGTTCTTGCGAATCAACGATTCAAAGCAGTTATTCAAAATGCACAATTAGGAGATCAGCCTTATATGGATACTGTTGAAGCAGGAATTCAGTTACAAAATAGACAAATAGCTCTTCGCCAAGCACAGGTAGATTATGATAATGCCACAGCTATGTTAGAGGCTTATTTATGGGCCGATGGAGTAATTCCATTAGAATTAGAAGACAATACAGGCCCTGAGGTTAATAAAAACGTAGTAGGTAGAGCCGTTGATACGTATTACCTTGCACAGCGAGACACGTTACTAATGCAGCATCCTAAGCTCCGACAATACCAATTAAAGCTAGACCAAATTGCAATTGATCAACGCTTAAAGCGAGAGCAATTAAAGCCTACACTAAATTTAAAGTACAATGCTTTAAGTGAGGCTATAAACGACTCACCATTAGAAGAGTATAATTCAAATAATTACAATTGGGGAGTAGAGTTTTCGATGCCAATTTTGCTGAGAAAGGAGCGGGGAGCATTACGGCTAGCCAATTTTAAAATGCAAGAAGCAGAGCTAGATTACACCAATCAAATTGCTGAAATTTTATATAAAATCAATGTCGCGTTAAACAATTGGGAAGCTACAAAAGAGCAATTGGATATATACACAAGAACAGTGATTGATTATGAGCGTTTACTAAACGGAGAACGTCAGTTATTTAATGCAGGAGAGAGTTCGCTTTTTATGGTAAACTCTAGGGAGTTAGGATTTATTGGAGCTCAAATAAAACAGATTGAAATGTTAACTAAGAATCACAAAGCTCGTCTCAAAACGACTTACGCATTTGGTTTATTGGAATAATACCCATTTTAGTGTGTTAGTGCATGTGTGAAATGGAATTTATGTTAGGTGGTTGGTTTTACCTCTTTCCACCGTTTATGACTCCACAGCCACATTCTAGGAGATACGCTAATTGCTTTTTCTAATCGTTGAGCATAGTCATCAATTACATCAAAGTTCTTCTTTTCAATCGGTTGATCGGTTATTAGTTGAAATTCTAACTCGTAATAACCTCTTTTAACTCTCGTAAATGCAGGAAAAATAACTACGTGCTTTCCTTTACTTGCTATACGATCCGCTCCGATTAAGAAATTGGTATCCTTTCCAAAAAAAGGAATGCGGTGAACGGAGCTTTTACCTTTAGGTCGTTGATCGCCAATGATGATATTCATGGTTTTTACTTCCTCCTGATCCATTTTTGTAATTGTCCGATATCCTTTATCTGATGGAATACAAATGACCCCAAATCGGCTTCTTATTCTAAGCATTAAGCCATCAAAATAACGGTTGCTTAAAGGCTGATAAAAAGAGGTTACTTGATGAGGGACAAACTTCGGCAAAAGGGCTAACCATTCCCAGTTACCTTGATGAGCAGTATAGAGTGTAATGCTTCTTCCTTGATCAAAATAGTGTTGAATTAGCTCCGGGTTTTTAACTCGAAAATGCTTTTTTATAGCAGCTTCTGACATGGTGAGTGTTTTTGCCGATTCAATCATCATGGTACAGAAAAAGCGTAAAAACTGCTTTCCTACCTTATGAATTTCATTAGGAGATTTATCAGGAAAGGCGATGCTAAGATTACTTTTTATAACCTCTTTTCGGTATCCAATAACGTAGTATAAAAATAAGAATACAGTATCCGAAATGACATAAAGCACCGGAAGCGGTAACCAAGCCAATAAATAAATGGGGGCGTACTTTAAGTTGTTGATTAATTTCATACAATCGCACAATAACGCTGGCGAACTTCAAAAATAGCTATTATTACAACTTTACCACAAATTTTAAGATCATTTATGCATCCAATAGGCTAATTGCAACCATTGGTGATTGTTTATAGTTTTATCGAATACAAAACACATTGCTTTAGTGAAGGAGTGTCTTTAAGTGCATCAAAATCAAATGTTCGCTGGTACGTCATTCCTATTTTTTTCATAACTGATATGGATGCTACATTCTGCGTTGTTGCAATGGAAATAATTTCTTTGAGACCGATTTGATTTTTTGAAAATGCTAACACTGCTTTGGCGCCTTCAGTTGCATATCCTTTTCCCCAGACCGCTGCTGCTAGTCGCCATCCAATATCCACTTGAGGAGTAGAAAAGAAGGGTAGTTTACGTGGAGATAAGCCAATAAAGCCAATAAACTTGCCTGTAGAAAGTTCGTCTACGGCAAAGTAACAATACCCATGTGTTTCGAACATTTGGTCCATTCGGTCGATAAAATCTGCTGATTCTCTTTCATCTAGTTGCTTTGGAAAGTATTTCATTACCTTCTTGTTGCTATTTATCGCTGTAAAAGGAGGTAAGTCGGATGCTTTCCACGTTCTAATTCGCAGATGTTCGGTGATTGCTATAATTGCTGTACTAGACATATAGGAGAATTTATTTGGTGGAATTAGATATACTGACTAACCTATGCTAAAAATGCCCATTTAAATAATGTAACCAGAGTAATGAAGACAGTTTCTCAAATATAATAGATATAGTTGCAAGAAAAGTTAAAAGAATCAATTGTCTTAATTTGCTATTAAAAAATAGCTAATTTTGAAACAATGAAGCTCATAAAGAATATTTTTCTATCTTTTCTAGCTTGTTTGACGTTTATCAGTTCAACAGGGTTTTCCATGTACAAGCATTATTGTGGGGATAATTTAAAAGATATTAGTCTTTTTGAAGAAACCGAATCTTGTCATGATCAGGAAATGGAAAATATGCCTTTTGAGGGTTGTCCATTTCATCAACATACAGGTGATGAAACCCCTGAAGAGGATGATTGCTGTTCGGATGAGTATAATCGTATTGAATTAGAGGTTCAGCAGCACCTTGATCATTTCAAAGCTAAAGTCTCTTTGAAAGGAGTATTGGTCAAAATACTTTGTTTTAGAACCCAGGAGCCCATTGAAAGTGAAATTACTGGTGACCTATTCGATGATTCTAGTAATCGTTTTTACGGTCCACCTCTCTATGTTCAATATGTTAGATTTAATTTATATGGTTAATAATAAATGATTTAAGTCAAATTATTTAATTATTAAATACCATATATTATGAAAATTAAGTTAGTCATGATTGCATTTATTGTAATCAGCATACAGGGAGCTTTCGCCCAATCAAAAAATGAAAAATTAAGTCTTAAAGTTGACGGTGTTTGCAATATGTGCAAAGAGCGCATAGAAGAAGCTGCAATGCGAACTACAGGAGTAAAGTTTGCAGATTGGAATAAATTAGATAAACAACTATCACTTGTTTACAATGCTAAAAAAATAGATGAAAAAGCTATTAGAACAGCTATTTTAAAAACTGGGCATAAGGTAGGAAATCTACCAAAAGATTCTACTGCATATCAATCATTGCCGGACTGTTGTAAATACGATGATGGTTTAGAAGCTCATTAAAAATCAAGATAACATGAAAATAACAGTAAAATTAATGCTGTTGATGTCGTGCTATTTTTTGATTAGTAATGCATCAGCTCAAGTAATTAAAGGTCGTGTTTTAGACGATAATGGAGAGGCCATATCATTTGCAAATGTGTATTGGCTCAATTCAACAAACGGGACGACTACAAGTGTCAAGGGTGACTTTCAATTAAAGCGTACAGACTCGCATAGCAAACTGGTCGTTAGTTCAGTTGGCTACACATCAGACACCTTATTTATTTCAAAAGATCAAATAAAGATAGAAGTGCGTCTCAAAAGTTCCGTAGAATTAGCCCAAGTAGATGTAGTTGTCAGGGAGTCTGGCAGTTCGATCGGTTATATGGATAGTAAAAAAGTAGAAAAAATAACGGAGAAACAATTGCAAAAAGCAGCATGTTGTAATCTTTCTGAAAGTTTTGAAACAATTCCATCAATTGATGTTGCCATAACAGATGCAGTTACCGGTACTCGAAAAATCCGAATGCTTGGATTAGAAGGTCCTAATATATTTATCAGTAGAGAAAATATGCCCGGTATTAGGGGGATTGGAAGTGCTTATGGTTTAACTTTTATTCCTGGCGTATGGATTCGATCAATGCAACTTTCAAAAGGAGTTGGGACTGTTGTAAATGGATTTGAAAGTATTGCAGGACAGATAAATGTAGAATTAAAAAAACCAGAAGAAGAAGAGTTATTTGTCAACCTGTATCTCAATCAAGCGGGTAGAGCAGAGCTCAATTTTAATCAAAATTTTAAGGTGTCTGAAAAGTGGAATACGATGTTACTTTTGCATGGTAGTGCTCGTCCTTTCGAACTAGATAATAATAATGATGGCTATCTTGACTTTCCAACTGGGAATCAAATAAATTTGATTAATCGATGGAAGTATTTTGGAGATGAGGGACTTGCAGCCCAATTAGGTGTATGGTATGTAAATGATAATCGAGTAGGAGGGCATAAGGATTTCGAACCTTCTATTGATCAGTCATTGCAGCCTAACTTTGGATTAGAGATAAATACGGAACGCTTAGAGTTTTTTGGTAAGTCAGGCTATGTGTTTGGTAACAAACCATACAAAAGTATGGGGCTTCAAAGTTCGTACACGAGGCATAAACAAACCTCTGCATTTGGTTTTAATGAATACAACGCTTTGCAAGAGTCTTTTTATCTGAACTATTTATACCGCACTCAAATTGGAAGTGATAAACATGTCATTACTACAGGGGCTAGTTTTATTTATGATGAATTCGAAGAGACAGCATATGATTCCACTTATAATAGAGTAGAGCGTGTACCCGGTGTCTTTATCGAATATACATTTGCTCCGAGCAACGTCTTCTCATTAGTCGGTGGTCTGCGCGCAGATTATAATAATGTGTATGGCGGGTTTCTTACACCAAGATTACATGCTCGATGGGCGGCAACTGAAAAGCTTGTTTTTAGAGGTGTTGCAGGAAGTGGGCAACGAACCGCGAATATTTTTGCTGAAAATCAAGCTATGTTCGCAAGTTCACGCACATTTCAATTAATGGGTGATCAAGGAAGTCTTCCTTTTGGACTCAAACAAGAGCGCGCCTATAATTTTGGTTTGAATATGACCAAGGATTTTAGATTAGCTTATAGGGAAGGTTACTTTGGCTTAGATGCGTATCATACTACATTTGAAAATCAAGTAGTTTACGATATTGAAGATACGCGTAGCGTAAAGTTTTATAACCTCGATGGCACTTCTTATGCAACTAGCTTTCAGGCAGAATTAAGTTATGAACTCATAAAGTTTGTTGATTTAAAAGTAGCCTATCGCTTTCTAGATGTTCGTACAGATTATATTAGTGGTTTAAAGCAAAAGCCGCTAAGTGCACAGCATAGAGTATTTGCAAACCTTGGATATCAAACGAGAACATCAAAGAAAGGTAGTAATTGGAAGTTTGATGCGACCATTCAATATATGGGTAAGCAACGATTGCCATCGACTTTGCAAAATACAGTCGAAAATCAACGCAAGGCCGACTCCCCCGGTTTCGTATTAGGAAGCATGCAAATAACACATACGTTTAACAAACAGTGGGATGTCTATTTTGGAATGGAGAATGTTGGAAATTATAGACAAGATAATCCTATTATTGATGCTCAGAACCCATTTGGGTCGAACAGTGAATTTGATAGTGGACTGATTTGGGGTCCAATCTTTGGGAGAATGGTTTATGCAGGATTTCGGTTTAAGTTGGTTAAAGAAAACAAATCATAGAACTCATAAAAAAGGCAGAATGAAAATTAATCCGTTCTGCCTTTTTAAATTTATTTGTTGGTGTCTATGCTTTAAAGCCGAGCACACATACATCGTCTAATTGCTCTAAATCACCTTTCCAGTTCTTAAAGTTATCATTCAATATTTGGTATTGCTCCTGCAGTGGCTTACTGCTGATTTTAGTCAGAAGCTTTTTGAAATTAACTGATTTAAACTTTTTACCTCTTTCACCACCAAATTGATCTGCATATCCATCACTTGATAAGTAAATCAAGTCACCTTTATCTAATGTTAAGTTGTGGTTCGTGTATTTGTTTTTTGTAGAATATCTCCCAATAGGTTGTTTATCGGCTTTAATTTCTATTAATTCAGCATCTCCGCCTTTAACTATCCACAGTGGGTTTTGCGCTCCTGCGTATTCTAGTTTTCGGGTAGAAGGTTGGAAAGAGCAAATGGCGATATCCATCCCATCGCGAACCTCTTCTTTGCTATTCTCAAATTGCTCTAAAACAATTTCCAGTGTTTTATCTAGTATTTTAGCAGGCTGTGTTAGCCCAAATTCATTTACCGCTCTATTAAGTGCATTGCTACAAAGCACACTTACCATTGCTCCGGGAACACCGTGACCGGTGCAGTCTGCAGCAGCAAATAAAACAAGATCATTTTTATTTTCAACCCAATAAAAGTCACCCGCAACGATATCTTTTGGTTTATATAATATGAAATAATCTTTCAAGTATTTATTGACAATTGTTAGCGGTGGCAATATTGCATCCTGTATGCGTTTAGCGTAATTAATTGAGTCAGTGATCTCTTTTGTTTTTTCTTCAAGCTGTACGTGCTGTTGCATAATTTCATCACGCTGCTCCTCTGCAAAGTTCTTCTGCTCAGAGATTACTGCCGCTTGTGATTTTTGTTTTCGGTAGTTTTTATAACTGATTCCACCTAATACACCAATGATAATCAATACGAGGATAATCAAATAGGTAATGAGTTTTTGATTATTTAAAATTTTAACTGTACTGCTCAATTCTGCCTTTGTGTTCGCTAGAATTTTTTCAGCTTCAATCAAACCTGCTTCAGACTCTTTAATTTTAGCAAGGTTTTCCTGATATTCTGCTTCTTTTTCATAGATATCAAGAGATAAACGATCAAGTTCCTCCGATTGTGTTCTAATAAGTTCTTGCACACGTTCAATATCCGACTGCTTTTGCTCTACCGATATTTCAAGGTCATTAATATTTGTCTTAAGTGAAGATATCTCGCTCTCTTTCTTTGTTACTTTTTTACTTTCCTGATCTAGCTCACTTTTTAATTCGGATACAATTTTATCAAACTCTGCATTATTGAGTTCTCTTGTCATCGCTTTTTTCTTGTATTCATTACTTGACTTTCGATTGACAGTTGTAAATGGGTCACGAGGGTAAGTAATTTTGCTGTACGTTTGTATCGCTAGCTTTTTTAATTCAAGTGAAACAATAATCTTTTGTTTCTCAATTTCTTCTTCATTCAAGGTAAATTTAATACGTTGTCCTTTTTGCATGAAATTTACCATACACTCATCGTCTCTATATTCATTTGTGACTACAAGAACTGGCGAGAAACCGAGGTTCTGATAAATGCGTTCGATCGGATAACGTAGAGGGTCATTCACATAGACCATGTGAAATGAAGTGATATTACTAATGTCAGTAATTCGAATAACTTCAAAGTTTCCTCCATTAACTTCTTTGGCCTCAGCGTATTCTTCAAACTTTAAAGCCAACTCCTCATTATTCATGATGCCTACACGAAACGTTTTTGAGGCATCCATATCCGGCCAAGTTGCTTTATCTGTAAATTCATAAAGGAAAATGGCTTTGTATTTTACACTTTGACCTTCATTTACTTCGTTAATTTGAGAAAATGTAGGTAAGTAGTATATAAAAGAAATAAATAAAAGGATTAACCTAAATATTTGTGTATTTCTAAATTTCATAGTTCTGTTTTTTGTACCCCTCGTTTTTTACAAGTGGATTGTTTGGAGATAAGAATCGATTATTAGTGATGAAGTTTTTATTTAAAATGAATTAATTCTTCATTCAATATGGTTGATTAATATCTCATCCGATTAAAACTTAATGGTGGGGACCCCCTTCGCTTTAAAGTTGGATTTGTATTAAACCTCAGCTAGCCATGAGGATCGTAATGGATTAAAAAAGAGGTTAATTGTCCACTTGATACAACTGAGGAATACCTAAATTCGTCAGGTGTGGAACTTTTTGAAAAAAAATGATGATAAAGATAGCGATATACAGCAACCAACGAACTATGAATATCGTTCGTTCGTCTTCTACTACTTAATTTATTTTCCATTTTTTGGTCATTAATGGGTATTGGTAAAATACTAATAAAATAATGTAGAGTATGTGTCTTTGGGTCTTAGGTTAGTTTATTATTTATAAATCAGGTAGTACAAAAGTACCTAATTTGATTTTCAATTTCTACTAATATAGTTCATTAAATTTGATATATGTTAATAGAATTTAAATTATTTTAACAGATTAGCATTTCTTTAATGCTCGAGAAAGTTTTTCCACCTTTAGCATTCCAATTACCATCTGCTTACCGCTTTTTAATGTGATAGCAACTCCTACAGATCCTTTTACGTTATAAACCGTTTTATGTTTTGTAAAACAACGAATACCCCATCCTCCCACAAATCCGTAATCGATAATTCGGACATTTTTGATAATCTAAAAAGGTATTTTTTTGTTAACTAGAGTGTTGTAATTTAGGTGAATACAGTTGTAATGAATGGTTGTTTTTAAGCGTATAAAAACTACATTCTAAACACTGAATTTTTCTACTTCAATGACTTTCCCAATTGGTAAGTTACCTAATTCTAACTCTCCTATACGAACACGAACCAAGCGAAGCGTAGGAAAACCGACCGCTGCGGTCATTTTTCTTACTTGTTTAAACTTTCCTTCATTGATTGTAAGCGAAATCCACGAGGTAGGACCATGTCGCTCATCCCTTATCTTAAAGTTGCTAGAAGGGAGACCACTTACATCATTTAAAAGCTTAGCTTTAGCAGGAAGTGTCATGTAAGAAACTCCTTTGTTCATTATTTCTACTCCGCGGGAAAGATTAGTAATTGCTTTTTCAGTAATTACTCCATCTACTTGGGCCCAGTATTCTTTTTCTATGTCTTTCCTTCTAATTCTTTCGCTTTCTTTTCCATCAGTGGTTAGTAGTAATAACCCTTCTGTCTTTGCATCCAATCGTCCTATAGCCATTGTATTAGTGGGAAATTCATACAGTTCACCAAGTGTCATCTTTTTTCGGCGTCGATTGTTGATAAACTGACTAATCATCCCTGAAGGCTTATTGATGATAAAGTGTTGATGCATGATTATTTAGACTTTAAGATAATTGAATAAAACACTCAAATCTATTCATTTTTAATACGAACATAAATAACGAGATGTTTATTTATTGATATACAAACTACTAAATGTAAGTAACTTATTCATAAAAGCTATGAGTGTTCAAAAAGCGTTTTTTTTGTATAAAATAGATAAATCAATACTTAATGTAATTCTAAATTTTAACCGAATAGGGACCCCGGAAAATTTATTAGGTCTGATTTTTCACTTTTAAGCGGTATCAGTTCTTTTGCATCGCACTTTCTTACATAGCTATTGATTAGTATTTGAATATCCTGATCGTCATAACCATACTGAATATAATTTACAGCCTGTTCTACTGAGGTGATGAAAACCTCTTTTGGAGCTTCTCCATATCCCTTGTATCTGCCGCGTTCTAACACTACGATAGACGTCGTTTCGTTATTACTTCCTGCTCCTCGTATGATGAAGGAGTTATTCTCTTTATTTGTTTCAGCAATAGCCTTCTCAAATCGCTCATTGTAACGTTGAACAT
>CBFHLF010000044.1:0-14188 GCA_965656555.1 uncultured Acidiluteibacter sp.
TCTCCATTTAATGGTATTATCTAATATCGAATAAGATGTGATATTGGGTCTATTCTTTTCTAGAATGATGTAAGTTTCTCTTTTCCGATCTATTGCAAAGCCTGCACAAGATATCCCTTGTTGAGCAAAGTTAGATACTGTTCCATTATTTGCCACTAGTTTCAATTGACATGAATTTGATGTGCTAGAAGAATATACGGTACCTCTATAGGAATAACCTGTATAATTTAGTCGAAGATCCACTGAAGTAACTCTACTATTTTCTCCATCAAAGGCTGTAGCCTCTAAATAGTAGTTTGAGGAAGTGAAACCCTCATTAATTGGATAGAAAAAGTTAGTGGCTTCATAGTCTTTATTAACGTATTTGGTATAATTGCTATTGGCGTATTCTTTTGTAGTGGTATTAAATAATTTAAAAGATACGTACTCAACTTTCTTATTGTCTGAGGTAACAAAAGAAACAAATAACCCAGAATCTACATTTAACATAGCTCCGTCAGTAGGAGAAGTAATTTCTATGGTAGGTGGCTCATCGTCTCCATCATCACAAGAAGTTATAAATAGTGAGAGCAATAAAAGTATGAATAGTGACCGATGGAGTAATTGCATTGTTAATAAGATGTTGTAAACATGTTAAAGCACTGTGAATAACAAGTTAATAATTAATGACAAGTTAAGAAATATCCCGAAAACAACCACGCTAAAATCGTGAGAAACTAAATGAAATAATTCTAGGTTTTCAACTTCTACTACACGTCTAATTTGCTAATTTTGGTCAAATGGATAATGTGGGAAATTCAAAAGATCAGGCACGAAAGAGAAGTGCTAAAAATAGTATGCAATTAGCTAACCTAGAGCACGGAAGGCTTCCACCACAAGCAGTAGATTTAGAAGAAGCTGTTTTAGGTGCCATGATGTTAGAAAAAGAGGCAGTGAATGTTGCAATTGATATTTTACAGCCAAAAAGTTTTTACAAAGACGCTCACCAAAAGATTTTTGCAGTCATCCAAGATCTATTCCAACGATCTGAGCCAATTGATTTGTTGACAATCACCAACAGCTTGCGACAAAATGCAGAGTTAGATGTAATTGGTGGACCATACTACATCTCACAGTTGACTAACAAGGTTGCATCTTCTGCCAACATTGAATTCCACGCACGTATTGTAGCGCAGAAATACATTCAGCGCGAATTGATTCGAATCTCTTCAGAGATTATTACCGATGCCTACGATGAAACTACAGACGTTTTTAACCTTATGGATAAGGCGGAAAGTGGACTATTCAGTGTTACTGAAGGTAATATCAGAAAAAATTGGGACGATATGTCCACTTTGGTAAGGCAAGCAATAAAACAGATTGAAACCGCCAAGAATCAAGATGGAAACATTGTAGGGACTCCATCAGGGTTTACCGCATTAGATAAAATGACATCTGGTTGGCAACCTTCTGACCTTATTATCCTTGCAGCTAGACCTGCAATGGGTAAAACAGCCTTCGCATTAACACTTTGTAGGAATGCAGCTGTTGAATTTAAAAAAGGAATTGCCATATTTTCTCTGGAAATGTCTTCCCTGCAGTTAGTGACTCGTTTGATCTCTGCAGAGTCTGAGATTTCAGCAGGAAAGCTAAAGAACGGAAACCTGCGCTATGATGAACTTGCACAAATTCACACGAAAATATCCGGACTTACAGAAGCACCAATTTTTATTGATGATACTCCTGCCATATCAGTTTTTGAATTGCGCGCGAAAGCTAGAAGGTTAAAAGCTCAACACGACATACAATTGCTTGTTGTGGATTATTTGCAGCTAATGACTGCAGGAGGAGAAGGAAAAGGTAATCGTGAACAAGAAATTAGTACCATTTCGCGATCGCTGAAAAGTATCGCCAAGGAATTAAACATACCGGTAATTGCACTTTCTCAATTAAGTAGAGCAGTAGAATCTAGAGGTGGAGATAGAAGACCACAGCTTTCTGATTTACGTGAATCTGGTTCGATTGAGCAAGATGCAGATATGGTGCTATTTATCAACCGTCCTGAGTATTACGGACTAACAGAAGATGAGGCAGGAAACTCCACCCTTGGGGTAGCCAACATTATCATTGCTAAACACCGTAATGGTTCTGTAGGAGACGTTCAGCTTAAGTTTACTGCTGAGTTGGCTAAATTTGGTAATTTAGACAATGACTATTTTAGTGGCGAAAATGGCGGCAGCGGAGGCAATACTTTTGGCGACATGCCAGTAAACGATGAGTTTGATACCGATTCAAACAATACCATTACTCGTTCCTCTAAAATGGATGACTTCGGCGATGACGAGGTTCCTTTTTAATCAATTACTCAGCTACAACCTGATTTACTGAACATGATAAAACTTAGAGTTCTACTTATTGCCATAATTTTAACATTTTCAGCAAAAGCATCATACGTACTCATTCCTATGGATGACGCCCAAAGCAATCATCTAAAAGCTTATGGTGTAGCATTTTGGGTGCTTGAGCGAGAAGTCGATGTTCAATGGTTATTAAATTACAGAGGTGGCAGCTTTTTAATAAAGTCTGCTAAACCCATTCAAGATGAATGTGTGATTCGTGGAGTGTCTTATGAACTCATCCCTGATGCAAAAGCGAGCAGTATTCTTATTGAAATAGCGAACCCTGAAGTTAACATGGATGCGATAAAATTAGAAAAAGCACCAAAAATGGCCGTTTATTCGCCTAAAGGTAAGCAACCATGGGACGATGCAGTAACATTAGTTCTTACCTATGCTGAAATACCCTACGATGTGGTGTATGACGAGGAAATTATAAATGGTACGCTGCCTTTGTATGATTGGCTGCACTTGCACCATGAAGACTTCACTGGCCAATATGGAAGGTTCTATGCCAACTACAGAAGTTATCCGTGGTATAAAGAGCAAGTTCGAGTAAACGAAGAAATGGCGGCTCGTTTGGGTTTTAAAAAGGTGTCTCAATTGAAGCTTGGTGTTGCCAAAGAGATTCGCAATTTTACATCTGGTGGCGGTTTTTTATTTACTATGTGTTCAGGAACAGACTCCTATGATATTGCCTTATCAGCGATGGACTTAGATATATGCGAACCCATGTTCGACGGTGACGGCACTACGCCCAACTACAATGCAAAACTTAATTACAAAAACACTTTTGCATTTAAGGATTTCTCTCTTATTACGGATCCAATGCAGTATGAGTTCTCAAATATTGATGCCACACCTTTTCATAGCCGAACTCCTGAAAAGTTAGACTTATTTACATTATTTGAATTTTCAGCTAAGTGGGATCCCGTTCCTACCATGCTTTGCCAGAATCACACACCAGTAATCAAAGGATTCATGGGACAAACTACTGCATTCAATAAAAAGTACATCAAGCCGGAAATCTTAATTCTAGGAGAAAATAAATCACTAAACAGTGCAAGGTATATTCATGGAACTTTTGGAAAAGGCACTTGGACATTTTATGGAGGACACGATCCGGAGGATTATCAGCATTTTGTTGGAGACCCACCCACCGATCTGAACTTACATCCAAACAGCCCGGGATATCGTTTGATTCTAAACAATGTGCTGTTCCCTGCTGCAAAAAAGAAAAAGCAGAAGACATAACTAAAATCACTACGCACGAATGATGAGGATCGTTTTGGGTTTTCAGTAGCATCAACCGTTGATTTTATCTACTTTTGGGGCAATGAATCGTTTGAGGTCAACTATAAAATCAACTACTTTTAAAGGGTACGCCTCCACGTATTTGGTAGAGTTTCTACTTTTGGTCAGCGGGTTGCTCGTATATCGGCTTTCCAATAACTTTTTTGGAAATGAAGGAGTGGCAGAGTTATCGATTTTCAAGCGTATTTTTTCATTTGCACAACCCATTTTATTATTGGGAATTTCCACAGGAATTACGAGATACGTTACCCATTCAAAAAACTCATCTCAGCAATTTAGCTTTTACTTTAGTTCGTGTACCTTTTTTGTAGCTATATCTCTAGTTTTAAGTATTTTATTAATCCCGTTTTCAGAAGAATGGAGCCACTTATTGTTCGGTAATAACTCTTTTAGCTCTTTTATTTTACCCCTCTCCATCTCTATCCCGGGGATTTATTTCCATTTAATGACTTTTGGATACTTAAGAGGAAGACATGACTTTAAAAATGCTAATATCCTGCAGTTTGTAAATATGGGGCTGATTCCAATTCTAGCTTTCTTTATAGGTGATTCTTTAAGAAGCGTACTGTTAATAACAGGTTCTGCCTGGTTGGGAATATCCGCGTTTAGCTTTTTTAAAATTGTTAGAAAACCATCAAACAAGAAAAACTTACGTTTTCAAAAGAGCAGTTTAATCACCTTGTTGCGGTATGGAATACCAAGAGTTCCCGGTGATATTGCATTTGGTGGATTATTTGCCTTACCGATAATTATTGTTTCAAAGTTCAATTACCCCGAATTAGCAGACAAAATGGCTTTTTCGCTAACCTTGCTTAATATTGTTAGCGCAGCATTTTCACCACTAAGTCTAATGCTTTTACCCACTATTAGCCAGAAAATAAAGAACAAACAATACAAGGAAATAATTCAAGAAACCAAGAGAGCCATATGGGCAACTGTGTTGCTATCAAGCTTCGGCTTACTTATCTATCAGATATTTACTGCGGAATTACTAGAGCTTTATCTTGGTGAAGGAAGCGAATATTGGATTAAGGACTCTCAATTAATTATGAGTGGAGCTGTCTTCTATGCCCTATTCATAGCACTACGAAGTGTGATTAACGCCTATTACGAAAAAGCGGTTAATAGCGTAAACCTATTGATAACCTTAGTCTACTTTTGCATACTTTTTATCTTGGTCGGAATGTTAAAACTTGATTACGTTTGGTTTTATTACATATTTCTATCTAGTTTATTTTTGCTCATGTGCCTTACCCTTCGTTCGATATACAAAATGAACGTTGCACTGAAAAAGTTAATTTAAATAAATTCTTACATGCATAATTTCCCTTTTATCTCAATTATAATCCCTTGCAGAAATGAGGTTGACTATATAGGAAAAGTCATCGAAGATATTCTATCACAAGATTATCCTAATGATAAAATGGAAATACTTATAATCGATGGGGAAAGTGATGACAATACGCAGTCTGTTATTGAGGAGAAATCCAAGCACTATCCAAACGTTATCGCACTGAATAATGCTAGAAAAATTGTTCCAACAGCTCTTAACATTGGTATCAAAGCTGCTAAAGGTGAAATTATTGTTCGTATAGACGCACACTGTGAATATCCGAAAAACTATGTCAGCTATTTGGTTAAGAACTTAATCGATTTAAAGGCGGATAACGTAGGAGTTGCCATGATTGCTCACCCAAGAAATAAATCACTGACAGCAAAAGCTATCTCAGAAGCGATTTCTTCTCCTTTTGGAATAGGTGATTCACTTCATAGAATTGGCATAACCAAGCCTACTCAAATAGATTCCGTGCCTTTTGGATGTTATAAAAAAGAGGTGTTTGAACGCATTGGCTTGTTTGATGAAGAGTTAATCCGGAACCAGGATGATGAATTTAATGCCAGGCTAAGAAAAAACGGCGGAAAAATTTATTTACTACCCGACATAGAAATTAAGTATATGGCCAGGGATACCATTCCTAAGATTAGTAAAATGTTTTATTACTATGGCTATTTCAAACCATTAGTAAATAAGAAGGTAGGATCACCCGCCACAATAAGGCAATTCGTTCCTCCCGCATACCTCTTGATGCTTATTTCTACTTTACTTTTGACCATTTTTAGTTGGAATATTGGATGGTTATTTTTTATGATTGTGTTTGTACCGCATAGCTTTTTGAATCTTTTAATCAGTTCTAAAATAGCTTTAAAAAGTAAATCTATTAAGATGGTTCCCCTACTCTTTTTCATTTTCAATGCGATTCACTTCTCTTATGGGTCGGGATACATCAAAGGGGTGGTTAGATTTCAATTACTTAAAAAAAGAGTTCAAATTATAGACTTGTCAACCAACAGATAGTTATGGTAAAACTAAAAAAATGGCCCATCCATCTATACGCCTATCTCTTTTTGGTTGTGTTAATACCATTTAAGGCTTTCTTATCAGTAGCAATTATTCTATTGGCTGCTTCAGTATTTTTTTCTCAATCAATTCAAGAATCTTTTAAAAATTTAAAAAGACGGAAAGGGGTCCTTTTTTTTACCTGCTCTTACTTTGTATATCTTTTAGGGTTGCTCTACACTTCGAATAGTTCATTTGGCATGAGAGAAATTGAGTACAAACTCGCCTTATTATTAATGCCCATTATTGTAGGAGCGACTCCATCAATCAGTCAGAAAAGACTCAATTACTTATTATTAGGTTTTATCGTTTCTAATTTTTTTGCTGCATTGGCATGCCTGTTCATTAACTTGATGGAAAACCAGTTTAGCCATGTCCCGACCTACACTGAATTGTCAGTATTTGTTAGTCCGAACTATTTTATCATATATTTAGACTTGTGTTTGGTATTTCTACTCAGTAAATTAGAAAAAGAAAAGAGCAAGAAGAATACCTTTTTAATTCTATTATTAACGTTGTTCTTTATATGTTTTAATCTACTCTTAGTTAGCAAAATGGGCATTTTAATAATGGTCGTTATCCTGATCTTTTACGGATTTAAATATTTAAATAGGTACTCCTCGCTATTGCCTCCTACACTGATTTTAATAGGGCTTATTGTCGGATCTATTTTAATCAACACGAATCCAAAAGTAAAAAGTCGATTTGCAAACTTGAAGTCTGCACTTAACAGTGAAAATATTGACAAAAACACCACAGAAAGCACTAAAGTTCGTTTACTAGTTTGGGAACAAGCCATTAATATAGTAAAAGAACAACCATTAATTGGTGTAGGCACAGGTGACAGTAAAGATAGTCTATTAGAAAAATATGAGGAAGCAGGTATCACTCATGCTTTAAGCAGTAAGTATAATGCACATAATCAATACCTGGAATGGTTGATTACATTGGGCTTCTTTGGCTTTTTTATCTTGGAAGGCTACTTGGTGTACCTCTTTGCTTTTGCATTAAAAAATAGCAATCAATTATTAATTTGGTTTATCGTTATCTTCAGTTTGGCTTTTCTTACAGAGTCAGTTTTAGAAACGCAAGCAGGTCTAATTTTCTTTTCCTTGTTTAGTATGTTACTTCACTACCACAATCAACCTCAAACTGCTATCAGGCAGCTATAAAATAGCCTTTACCATGAACAGCACCATTCATATATGCCACCTAACTACTGTGCATCCTAGAGATGATGTACGTGTATTTTTCAAAGAGTGTACATCCTTAGCAAAGTTGGGCTACAGGGTAACATTAATAGTTGCCGACGGAAAAGGAGATGAAATAAAGAATAATGTCCAAATTATTGACATAGGTAATTATAAAGATGACAGGGTAAAAAGAATATTTACAGCTAGGTCCAAAGTATTAACGAAAGCACTTTCTTTGGGTGCTGACCTTTACCACTTTCACGACCCTGAATTACTTCCAATTGGTGTAAGACTTAAAGCTAAAAACAAAAAAGTAGTGTATGACTGCCATGAAGATGTAGGCAAACAAGTACTGTATAAAGAATGGTTAGGCCCTCTTCTAGTCAGAAGGTTGCTATCAAAAGTATACAATTCTTATGAAGGGTATGCATCAAATAAAATGGATGGTGTAATTTCCGTTATTGATGAAATAACCAATAAGTTCAAGCTTAAGAATAGAATAACACTAAAGAATTATCCATCTATCAGGGATATCGAAATTCAAAAAGTTGAAATCAGTCAAAGAAAAAAACAAATAGTTTATATCGGCAGCCTTACTAAAGTCCGGGGTATTTTAGATTATATTAATGCGATGCCAAAAGTGCAAGACGATTATGAACTTCTATTAATTGGACAATTTAGCTCAACTGATTTCAAGAAGGAATGTATGGATTCCGAAGGGTGGAAAAGAGTAAACTATGTTGGATTTCAACCCATGGATAAAGCAATAAAATTGTATGCAAACGCTTATATAGGACTTTCTGTATTACATGCTGAAAAAAACTATTTAACTAGTCTACCAACTAAAGGTTTTGAATATATGGCGGCTGGCATTCCGACGGTTATGAGCAACTTTGAATATTGGTTGCCCTACTTTGAAGGTTGCTCTGTATTTGTGACACCGAATGATTCAAATAAAATAGCTGAGGCAATAAACAATCTAATCATTGACGAAAAAAGATATTACGAAATGTCCAAGAACTGTGAACGGAAAGCAAAAAGCTATTCGTGGGAGAATGAAGCTGAGAGATTAGCAAACTTTTATCAGGCAATTATCTAGTTAGCCTTTGACTATCCTAAATAAAGTCTTGAAAATAATCTTAATGTCGTATAATAGGTTTTGTTGCTCTACGTAAACTAAGTTTAACCTAAGCTTTTCGGGCATGATCTCTTTGATGTATACTTCATCCGGATTATCAGCTTGTCCAAGTATCTTATTCTCATCAATAAACTTCAAAGAAGCCAAATCTGTTAATCCCGGCTTCACCGACAAGACCTTTTGCTGCTCAGGAGTGTACAATCTTACATATTTAGAAACTTCAGGGCGAGGTCCTACAACACTCATTTCCCCTTTGAGAATATTAATCAATTGTGGAAATTCATCTAACTTATACTTTCTTAAATAGTAACCTATTGGAGTAATTCGATTGTCGCGCTCCCCTACTGTGATTAACCCTTGTTTATCAGCTCCAGTTTTCATAGTCCTGAATTTAAACAATTTAAACAAAACTCCATCCTTACCTACTCGTTCCTGCATATAAAAAATCCCACCCTTAGATGTTAGTAGGATTATGATGGCAATCAGTAAAAAAAAAGGTGACAGGAGAAGAAACCCAAAAAGAGCGCTAAAAAAATCAAATAGGCGTTTAATCATTGCCAACGACCATTTGATAAGCATTCTTCACTGCAGCAATGACAGTTTTTACCTGTTCGTCAGACAAATTAAAATACACCGGAAGAGTAATTTCTGCAGTATATTGCTGAAAAGATTGAGGGTAATCATCCATTCTATAGCCCAACTTTTTATATTGTGTAAGCATAGGTAACGGCTGGTAGTGTACATTTACAGACACTTCCTGCTCAAATATCTGAGCAATAATATCATCTCGCTGCTGCTCAGTAATTCCTTTAATTCTTAGCAAGTAAAGGTGATATGAGGACTCCCTATCTTCATCCTTATAATGTGGAACTGTAGCCCAAGACTGAGAAGAAAAAGCAGAAGAGTACATTGCAAATATTTCTTTCCGTCTTTTTATCGTTTCTGAATCATAATACTTTAATTCTACCAAACCCAAAGAAGCCGCCATATCAGTCATATTGGCTTTGTAGCCCGCCTCTACTACATCATATCGCCAATTTCCCTTTTGAGTTTTGGCAAGCGCATCCTTATTTTGTCCATGAAGAGATTTTGTATTCAAAGTCGCATAAATAGCATCGTTATCGAAAGGTACAGGTAAGTTTAACACTACAGCACCGCCTTCACCAGTAGTCAGATTTTTCACTGCATGAAACGAAAAAACACTGATATCGGCTTGTGTTCCAATTCGATTACCCTTATAAATGGCACCAAGACTATGTGCTGCATCATCCATCAACAATATTCGACCAAGCTGTCTCTGCTCATCATTTGAGGGTGTAAACAGTTTCATTACCTCTTCTTTACGAATCAATTGATTCAACGAATCATAATCACACGGAAGTCCTCCAATATCAACAGGTATAATAACTTTAGTTTTGGTAGTAATTTTACTCTTTAAATCTGCTAGATTAATTGTAAAGTCATCATTAATATCCACCATAACAGGAATTGCACCACAGTGCAAAACAACATTTGCAGTAGCACAATAAGTATAGGCAGGCAATAAGACTTCATCTCCCTCTTGTATACCAAACCACCTTAGAGTAAGCTCCATCCCTATGGTTGATGAATTTAGGCAGAGAACTCTAGGAGCTGAGCAGTAGTTAGCTAGCTCCTGCTCAAATCGCTTAGTTTTTGGCCCAGTGGTCAACCACCCCGACTTAAGTGTATCAACCACTTCATCGATAATTTCTTGATATATTTTGGGTGGAGAAAATGGAATCATAAGTATGAAATATTAGTAATTAAGCGAAAGTAAGTATCGCAATACAAAAGTAATCACCAAAAGCTAATCCGAAGATTTTTTATCCAAGGATTCATAAATTGAATTATTGCTTTTGTATTCCGGAACGATCTCTTTCATTTTCTTAACAAGGTAATAGTTATCAAAGTTCTCTATACCCTTAACTAATTCAGCAATTTGCGCTGACACCTGCTTGAAATCGTTAGGACGAACTTTAGCAATCATAATTTGGGAATGATGAGTAGGCAATGTATTTTCTTCATCATTAAGTAACTCTTCATACAATTTTTCTCCAGGACGTAGCCCCGTATAAACAATCTGAATATCAGTACCCTCTTCCAACCCTGAAAGCTTTATCATCTTCGAGGCCAAGTCTTTTATTTTTATAGACTTACCCATATCAAAAATAAAGATCTCTCCACCGCCACCAGTCGCTCCAGCTTCCAATACCAACTGACATGCCTCTGGAATAGTCATAAAGTACCGCGTTATATCGGGATGAGTTACCGTAATTGGTCCTCCGGAATCAATTTGTTTCCGAAACAAGGGGATAACTGATCCATTAGAGCCAAGTACATTTCCAAAACGAGTTGTAATAAACTTAGTTTTAGATTGACCATTCTTTGATTGTACATAAAGCTCCGCAGCTCGTTTTGAAGCCCCCATTACATTCGTAGGGTTTACGGCCTTATCAGTCGAAACCATAATAAATAACTCAATATCATAGTGATCAGCTAAATCAGCTAAATGTTGGGTTCCCAGCACATTTGTCTTAACTGCCTCCACAGGATTATTCTCCATTAAAGGAACGTGTTTGTAAGCAGCCGCATGGTAAACTATATCAGGATTAAAGGCCTCGAAAACCTTGTTTAGACGATTCTTGTCACAAATATCACATATTACAGGTTCAATTTGTACACCAGAATCTAAAGCAATTAATTCCATTTCCAAATCATAGAGTGCAGATTCAGCTTGATCTAGAATAATGATTAACTGAGGTTTAAAGACACTTAGCTGGCGCACAATTTCCGAACCAATTGAGCCTGCACCTCCTGTAACTAAGATAACTTTACCGTCAACTATGGATGAAATCTTCTCAGTCGATATAGTAATAGGCTTCCTACCCAGTAAATCATCAATACGAATTTGACGTAGTTGTTTAACACTCAGTTGACCATTGATCCATTTAGATGGAGAGGGAACGTTTAACACTTGCACATTATATGATAAGCACGTTTCAATAATCTCTTGGAGCTTATTCTTACTAATATTTTGCGCAGCAATTATGATATGAGAGGGTCTTTTATCTGATAGTACTTTATCTAAATACTGTCCATCATAAATCTTGCGATTCTCCAGTTTACGTTTAGTTTTCTTTGAATCATCATCAATAAAACCAATGACATTAAAAGTACTTGAGGTGTTGTTCTCAATAGTTTTGCTAGCAATTATTCCCGCCTCGCCTGCACCATAAATCAAAACATTAGTAGTAGGCGTCTTACTGTTTTTATAATTATCATAAACCAACTTAATGTAAATACGAGAAAAACTCATAATAAAGGAAGAAATGATAAACTCTAAAATGAGAATCGAGAAAGGGATAATGAATATCTCATCAGCAAAATATGAGAATAAATTAATGCCTACCAATGAAAAGCTCACAATAGCATTTACAATAAAAATACGCTTTGCATCCTCAGCGCTTGTAAAACGAATGATATTGCTATACGTCTTTGCAACAATAAAGGAGATTCCTCTTAATAAAATAATAAGAAAGACGGCCACTTTCATTAGCTCTACTTCATGATCAGGTATGCTGAAATTGAACCGAAGCAAATAAGAAATAATTACCGAGAAGATAACGATTGACAAATCAATAATAAAAATAACCCACCTTGGTGATGACGATCTGAAAATAAAATCTTTAATCATGGGCATTTATAGATATATAGTACAAATCAACAATAAATATTGACAAGTATAAAAACTAATTAAACATCGTCCAACTTACTCCTATTTTAAATGCTCTTCCGGGTACAGGGTAATTACTAATCATCATACCTTCAGCAGAGAACTGGTCACCCAAAATATTCTCCATCTTAGCAAAAACACGTACATGCTGTATCCGAAACTTTAAAAATAGGTCCACATAAACAAAATCTCCTAATTCTCGATCATCTTGTAAGTTAAAAGCAGCTGACTCAGGAAAAAAACCATAACCTCCATATGAGCCAACGTACCTAACATCAGTTCCAATCTGTGTAAAAAGCTTGTCGTTGAAGAATGATTTTTGGTAGGATAATGAGTGAGCAGTTAACAAGTTGGGTAACGGAAGAAGATCAGAAGAATTAATAAATTGGTAGTTGATGTCATTTAAAAATCTGAAGTTGCCAAAATGAAACTCTTTATTCAATCGTAAATGAAATTGACTAACATCTTCATCAGTTTGAAAAGGAACTGCAGCATTGTCATGAACGATAAAATTTGAATGTTGATTATAGTTCAACCCGATATTAAAGTGGTATCGTTCATTCTTAAAAGACACAGCTAACGAGTTTAAACCAAGCTGATCGAAAGTACGGTCGTAAAATACATGATTACCAGAATATCGACTCATCCAATAGTAAGGAGTGGTGGAAGAATTAGATGCTACAGCAGAAAAACTATTCAAAGAGTCATACTGATAATGTACTCGTAAATTCAGATTATGATCGTCTTGATTAAAACCCGCAATACCCTTTTTTACATCAACAATTCCATGAAACTTGCCAAATTGCTTTTGTATTTTTGTAGATAAAAATTGAGAAACATAAAGTGTATCAAAACTGACTGTTTGAAAATAGTCATGATATTCATGATCATAGCCAAAGCGAATAAGATCATCTAACACACTTACACCAATATTGTTGCTAAATTTACTGTAATGGATAGAATCAAATGTTTGAGTAGAATCCATATAAAACTCTTCATACAGTGATTGACCACCTTGATCTTTGTACCACTTCCAGCTCCAAGACAAATCAGAATGATGGTAAAGCTTGATTTGACTCAAGAAACTAGAGTCTTTTAATAAAAGTGTTTGGTTCAAAAGCACTGTTTGACTCCTCAATTTGTGCGATGCGTTGAAGAGATTTAAAGGAAGTAGATTCGGGTTAGACAAATCCTCATCTGTGGAGTCGCTAAAGTTAATACCACCATTTTCCTGTACCTTAATATTAGAAATTAAATATGCTGCCTTTACATTATAATTCCCAGAACGTGATAAGTAATTTAAAGTAGTATTGAAATGTGTATTATCGGTAAGCTGATTGGAGTAAAAGCCCTCAGATATAATACGATTATAATCAAAACTTAAATTCAATCCGTCTCCGAATTGGTTTGAATGAAACACATTAAAATACTGCTCACTGTTTGCTCCATTGATGTATTTAAGTGTTGTAATATCTTTCTCTTGTAGATAGAATCGTAGATCTTCAATTGTCAATACTGAAGATGCAAAACCCTGAAAAAAACCATTATAAACAGGCCTTTGAATATTGAATAGATCTAACGTAGGTAATCCAATATTTCCTGAAGACGCATTGAAAGGAGAACTTGTGTAACGGTAGTTCTGAAAATGGTCTAAGTTTATCGATGAAAAACGTACCGTATCACTAGGATCATGCAGAGACACAAAAGAGGTTACTGTAGAGTCTTGAGCAGATAATGAAGCGCTACTACAAAGAGTTACAAAACTTAATACAAATTGGATAATACGTTTCATCGAAGGCCAAATTTATAGATAAATAAGCTAATCTCCTTAATGATTAAAGTGTAAAATATCGATAAAATGAAAAGTTAACAAACAAAAAAAGCTCCACTAAACTAGTGGAGCTTTAATTTAAAAAATGGCGACGACATACTCTCCCGGTTAACCCAGTACCATCTGCGCTGATGAGCTTAACTTCTCTGTTCGGAATGGGAAGAGGTGATCCTCATCGCAATTAT
>CBFHLF010000045.1:0-14023 GCA_965656555.1 uncultured Acidiluteibacter sp.
ACTTGTTTGCTGCGCATCAGTTAAAAGAAGGCGTGTTAGTCGCTTTGCTAAACCGCTATAAGACTGGAAAAGGTGCTCATGTTTCGGTTTCCTTGTACGACGCAGCATTGGCTTCTTTAGCGAATCAAGCAACGAATTACTTGATGAATGATCATATCCCTGAGCCAATGGGAAGCTTGCATCCGAATATTGCGCCGTATGGAGAAATTCTTGTTTCGGAGGATGGAGTTAGTATGGTGCTTGCTGTTGGAAGTCAATCTCAATTTTTAAACTTGTTGAGGGTGCTGGACATAGAGTGCATTGCTGAAGATCTCAGATTCCAGAACAATACTAGCAGGGTAAAATATCGTGAAGAGTTGCAGAGGTTGTTGCAATCGGCATGCTCAAAACTGAATGGGATGGATTTGTACCAAGAGCTATTAGCCAATAAAGTGCCGACAGGATTAATAAAGAATTTAAAGCAGGTCTTTGAAGGCGAGGAGGCGAAAGCACTCTTATTAAATCAGCAAATCGAAGGCATGGAAACAACTCGTGTGGCTACCGCAATTTTTAAGATTCAGGAGTAGATCGTTTTCTTTTTTTCAGTTGAGTGTCTACTATTTTTAAGACTTTGTTGACCTCCTTGTCTGAGAGACGATGACCAAATAAAATGATTTTATTTCCAAAGTTGAAGCATAGTTGCTCATTGGAGATCATCCAATACGATTCGTTGATACTCTTTACGAAGTCATTACTTTCATTATTAAACTTCCGTGGGGAAGATACTTTTTCAATTGCATAGGGCTTTAATAGTCCTCTTTCACCGTATCTTTTTCCGAGCATCACATAATCATCAGTAAATTCTAGTACTTCTTTACCGTTGTTTCTCCATCGCCATGTTCGTATCATTTTATAAGAGAAGTATCCCCAGAATATAGCGAAAACAAAAATCATCAGTTTTAGCTCGCTGTTATCGTTGGTAAATAGTTGGGAGATAATCGCAACACCTGAGATTAAAAATGCACCTAGCCAAACAGAGAAAAATTTCTGTTTATCATTCTCTTTAAAGGAGTTTATTTCTAAGGAGAATTTATCTTTTTCCTCTATGGACTTTATGCGCTTATCGGTATGTTTCATGCTAACTAATTCTATTCAAAATTACCATAAATTTTGAGCTATGTAGCCTAATTATCTTATCTTCGTTTCTGCTTGGTACAAGATTTGTATTTTCACCAGTCAAAACAAAAACGAATTATGAAAAATATTCTAATCACACTTACGGTAGCAGCCTTATCGATCGGAAGTATAAACGCACAAGAAGAAGACAAAAAGTTGAGCAAGATTGCCTTTTTGATGGTCGATGGCAAGTATGAGGACGTGGTCGATAAAGCAGAGAAACTTACAGAAGATTCTGACTACAGAAGAAACCCTACAACTTATATGTACCTGGCACAAGGCTACTTTGAGTTGGCAAGAAACTGGGAATATCAAGAGGATTATCCCAAGGCAATTAAGGAATCATTAAAAGGAGCGTACAAAATGGTGAAGTATGCAACTAAGGAAGAGAATGAGAAAATTTTAAAAGTAAACGATGACTTTTTAACGCAGCTAAAAGATACGGTAATAAAAATTTCTGAAATTTATTATGATACCGATAATGCTCGTAAAGCCGCTTACTATATGGGTAAAATTGTAAAGTTTGACCCGGACGATTATGCGGTATGGTTGATGAAAGGGGTGTATGAAATTAAAGCTCGAAACATAGGTGAGGGCGTTAAAAGTATCAAGTTGGCCATGGAAAACATAAATGAAGGTTACGTACCAGATGAAGTATCTGCACAAACCCTTGTGAATGGTCTAGAAGAATGGGCTACTTTAGTGAAAAATGGAGAGTATAATAAATACTTTGAGGCTTATAAGTTTGAGGTGAATGAGTCACAAGCACCTGGAATATTAGCCATGAGTAAAGAAATGGAAAAGTATTTAGTAGGAGAAAAGGTTGACGTGGCTTCTAGAAAGAAAGAATCAGAAGTGATTTATAAGTCATTCAAGAGTGACGAGACGGAAGATGATGAGGACGACGATGAATAGTAATACATGATCAAAAAGGTAAAAGGAAGTACATGTATAATGTACTTCCTTTTTTTTTAGCTGTATCGTAAGTGTTTCACGGACTCTCCTGAATCTCTCAGTTCTATTAGGGCATCTATACCAATTTGTAAGTGGGCATTCACATAATTTGATGTAACGCCTTTATCGCTCTCGGTGGTTTTCACCCCTTCAGCGATCATAGGGTTATCGGAAACTAATAATAATGCACCGTGTGGAATTTCATTTACAAAGGCGACGGTGAAAATCGTGGCTGTTTCCATGTCTATTCCCATTGCTCGTATTTCCCTTAGGTAATCCTTGAAGCTTTCATCATGCTCCCAAACTCTGCGATTCGTTGTATAAACCGTTCCTGTCCAATAATCCAATTGATGCTTTTTAATCATAGAAGATACCGATCGCTGGAGTCTGAAAGAGGGCAATGCAGGAACCTCAGGCGGCATATAATCATCACTGGTTCCTTCACCTCTAATGGCAGCAATAGGTAAGATCATGTCTCCAATTTGCGTTTTCTTTTTAAGACCTCCACATTTACCTAAGAATAATACAGCTTTAGGCATTATTGCCGAAAGCAAATCCATAACGGTAGCTGCCATTGGGCTGCCCATCCCGAAGTTGATAATGGTAATTCCATTTGCTGTTGCTGTTTGCATCGGCTTATCTTCACCAATTATTGGTACGTTAAATTCATCGGCAAACATGTGAACATAATTACTAAAGTTAGTCAGTAAGATGTATTCGCCAAAATCTTCTATTGGAGTTCCGGTATAACGTGGGAGCCAGTTTTTTACGATTTCTTCCTTATTTTTCATGGTCATGTTTTTTTAAAAATACGATAAATTAACTAGACTTTGATTAATTATATTGGTTTATTTAAAAATTAATTAATTGTATATCAGGAATTTGTATTAATCTGTTTAATGATTAACATATTTTAATAAACAAATATCTTAACGTTCTGTTTACATACCCATACACAAACAATTAAAACACATAACTATGAAAAATTTAAACAAGCTGTTAATGGCAGCATTAATCTTAAGTACATCGTTAATTGCATGTGATGACGATGATGATGACAACAACAACCCAACTGCACCTCAGCTAGGTACTATCGTAGATTTAGCATTAGCTGATGATCGCATGGACAGTTTAGTAGTGGCATTGACTCAGTCTGGTTTGGCTCCTACTTTCCAAGATGAAGGGACTTTCACAGTATTTGCACCAACAAACCAAGCGTTTGTTAATTTACTTGCATCTAACCCAGCTTGGGATAGAATTTCTGATATCGACTTAACTACGCTAACCGGTGCGTTAACTTATCACGTTCTTCCTTCTGTAGTAAAATCAGGAGAAATTATGAATGATTCATACGCAGCTACATTAAGCCCTGCAGGACCTAATGGAACAAATGCTAGTTTATTCTTAGAAACAGGAAATGGGGTAAAAATTAATAATTCTTCAAATGTAATTGAAGCAGATATTATGGCTTCAAATGGTGTTATTCACGTAATTGATGCAATTATTACTCCTCAAAATATTGTAGAATTAGCAATTAATGATGATCGCTTTTCTTCTCTAGTATCTGCTCTACAAGCTGATAGTAGTTTTAGTTATGTTGCTACTTTGAGTGGAAATGGTCCTTTCACAGTCTTTGCACCAACAAACGCCGCTTTTCAAGCATTGTTAGACTCTGATTCTACTTGGAATAGTTTAAGTGATATTCCTACTGCAACTTTAGCAAAAGTGTTAGAGTACCACGTAGTAACTGTAGGTAACGTACAAGCAGGTGATTTAACTCAAGGTCAGGTAGTACCAACTTTAGAAGGTTCTGATTTAACAGTAGATTTAGCAAATGGAGCTAAATTAGGTACAGCTAACGCAAACCAAGGTATGGTAGATATTATTGTAACAGATGTTCAAGGTACCAACGGCGTAATTCACGCGGTAAATCAAGTGTTACTTCCTACACTATAATAGTAGTTTAAATAAATAGTTAAAGGGCCTTCTGAAAAGAAGGCCTTTTTTATTTTACCCCTTTTAAGAAAACGGCTTACTTTGCAGTATGATCAGAAAAGAAGTGACCTTCCGGCATATTAATAAGCTTGCTATTCCTGCGCTTTTGGCAAGTATAGCCGAGCCATTGCTTTCTTCTACAGATGCTGCAGTTGTCGGTAACCTAGATGTAAATGCTACAGAAGCACTTGCGGCTGTTGGTATCGTTGGGGCTTTTTTATCTATGCTTATTTGGATATTAGGACAAACAAGAAGTGCTATCTCAGCTATAATATCTCAGCATTTAGGAGCAAATAAACTTGAAGCTGTAACGAGCTTGCCTGCACAAGCCATCTTTTTTAACTTGTTACTTTCTTTAATTGTTTTAGCGAGTACAGCCTTCTTCATTCGACCTATATTTGAATTGCTCAATGCACAAGGTAGTGTATTGGAGTATTGTGTCCAATATTATCAAATTCGAGTTTGGGGATTCCCGCTTACACTGTTCACTTTTGCCATATTCGGAATATTTCGTGGGCTTCAGAATACTACTTGGCCAATGGTTATTGCTATTACTGGAGCTATTGTAAATATTGGTTTAGATTTTCTTTTGGTTTATGGCATAGATGGCTTTATTCCATCTATGCATATAGAAGGTGCTGCTTGGGCAAGTTTGGCTGCCCAAATGGTTATGGCAATTATGGCTGTTGTTCTATTAAAGTCTAAAACAGCTATATCTCTTCGTCTGAATTTTCCTATTCACCCTGATATAAATCAGTTAGCCATTATGAGTGTGAATTTATTCGTCAGAACGTTAGCTTTAAACATTGCTTTTATATTGGCAGTGCGAGTGGCTACTGATTTAGGTAAAGAGGTGATTGCAGCGCATACCATTGCTATTAACCTGTGGTTGTTCTCCGCTTTCTTTTTAGATGGATATGCTTCCGCAGGAAATATACTAGGCGGGAAACTTTATGGGGCTCGAGATTTCAAATCATTAAAAATACTTGCCAAACGATGTTTGAATTACGGATTAATGATGGCTTGTTTGCTTTTGGTTATTGGTATTATTGCTTATTCAGATTTGGGGAGAATATTTAGTAACCAAAACGAAGTCCTCACTGTATTTAACTCCTTTTTTATTTTAGTACTAGCTACTCTACCAATCAATGCTATTGCTTTTATCTATGATGGAATATTTAAAGGCTTAGGGAAAATGGGGTTCCTTAGGAATGTATTGTTGATTTCTACTTTTGTTGGATTTATTCCAACATTATACATTAGTCAGTATTTTAACTTAGGAATCTATGGAGTTTGGTTAGCATTTATTGTTTGGGTTTTATTTAGGGCGCTAGCCTTGGTGTGGAAGTTTAATCAATTTATTAAAATGGAAGAGAATGAGTCAATGGAGTTGTCCTAAATGTAAACGATTATTTAAAACAGCAAACCAGTCACATTCTTGTTCCAAAAAGGATATTGGTGAGCTTTTTATCGGCCGTTCGGATGAACTTGTGCTACTATTTGACAAAATATATCAGCACACGGTCCGTTGGGAGCCAAATTCAGTTGGTGCAGCAACCAATAGCATTGTGTTTTCAAATCGCAAGGCGTGGCTGATTGTTAAGCCCATGAAGCACTGTCTTGATGTTAAATTCTATTTCCACGAAGTGATAGAGAGTGATCGAATCCATAAAACTACTAGCTACTTTGGAAAGTTTGCTCACCACATTCGAGTTTATGATGAGGGACAGGTGGATACACACTTTTTTGATCTAATCAGACAAGGGTATGAATATGCACTAGATTAGGGCTTTAGGGATCATTTTGATGAATTGGTTATTCAGCTGAATTAAATATGTAGCTTTGCCGGCCAATTAAAGAATCATTATGAAACGTATCAACGAATACAAAAAGCTTTTTAATGTCGAAAAGGATATCGATTTAAAGCAGTTAAAATCAACTTACCGAAACCTAGTTAAAGAGTGGCATCCTGATAAGTTTCAAGACGGAGATGATAAAGCGAAAGAGGCGGAGATCAAGAGTAAGCAAATTATTGATGGCTATCATTTTCTAGTAAGTATTGCACCTGCTACCAAAGAGGCTAATTTAGAAGCATACACTGCTATGTTAGAAAATGAAACCATAGAAGATTTTAAACATAAAGGAATGCTATTGGATGTAACATTTACCGACGGAAGTACTTATGAGTATTTTGGAGTAAGTGCAAAATTGTTCCAGAAGCTTATTAATTCTGATAAGCAAATGCGTTTTGGAAAACGAAACATTTTCAATTCTTTCTTGTATCGAAAGTCGAAGAAAGGCACAGAGCAAGAGTAGTAAACATTAAACCTTATAAGGTTAATGCCCCATTGATTTAATAATCAATGGG
Source organism: uncultured Acidiluteibacter sp. (assembly GCA_965656555.1). Classification (GTDB taxonomy): domain Bacteria; phylum Bacteroidota; class Bacteroidia; order Flavobacteriales_E; family Vicingaceae; genus Acidiluteibacter. The sequence continues at coordinate 6,473 of CBFHLF010000045.1, forward strand.
GTTTTCTTTTTTATTAAACTCTAACAAATCTCCGGGTTGACACTCGAGTACTTCACAAATAGCTTCCAAGGTTGAAAATCGAATCGCTTTGACTTTTCCTTGTTTTAATATCGACAGATTAACCACCGATAGGCCTATTGCTTCAGCGAGTTCTTTTGACTGCATTTTTCTTTTAGCCAATAAGACATCTAAATTAACGGTAATGGGCACGGTTATACAATTAAGGATTCTTCTCTTCTTTTGACTAATTGATTGTAGTTTTCTTCATTTTTACCCCAATCATAAATTTGCATAATGGCAGAGGAATAGAATTCCAATTGAGCATTTGCTTTATCGAGTTCTTTAACGGTGATGTAAATATTTTCCCCCCAAGACTTCCAGCAAAACGATGAAGTAGCCATAATTTCGCCAGTTTCTGAGTTTTTATAGAAAATGTTAAAACTGGACTCATTTATAATTTCAACCATTTGTTCAAATAGTAAGTCTTTTGTGAGATCTACCTTATCTATTTTTTGAAAAGTATTGCATAGAATATTTAGTTTGCTAACAAAGTATCCTTTAAAGAAAGGAACTTTTCTGATGGAAAGATGAAATAGAAATAAACTGGAAATGACCAGTATTATAGCAACTAGAAAGTTAGTATCATCTTTTTGCACAGATACAGCGAAAAATAAGCCTACAGCTATCAACACCGCAATTATTAGACCTTGTTTAAAATTTCTCATCGTTATTAATTTATTTCAAATATATGAATATAATTAATAAATTAACGAATATCATTAATTATCGTACCTAATCTGATATGTTGAGATTTTACCTTCCGATGGCGAAACGCCTAGATACTTGCTCTTTTGAGTTTAAAATACGCATAAAGTAGATGCCGCTTTGTAATTGATCAGTATCGATACGCTGTGTTTGCATCCCCTCACTTGAGGTAAAGAATCCATTTGAAACTAAGCGACCTTTGGCGTCGATGATTTCCCAAGTTTCTGCTTGATCAATTCCGGTGAATTCAACCTGAATGAAATCGTCAGCAGGGTTGGGGTATATCGTGAGACTATTCTCTATTTTTTGCTCTTCAATTCCTACCGGAGTTGCAATAGAGAATTGCTCTACTAGTCCACCACCAAAATCAGGCTCTAGTGTTTTTATTACTCCTCCAACTGTATTTCTTAATTGGATAGACCCATTACCATCATTGTTTGCAAAGAATGACATCCCGTCATCATCTGTGTCTATAACATTAAAACTATAACATCCTTGTCCTAATAGAAATGTATCTCTGTACACAGTACTATTTGTCATCCCACTCCTTTGAAAAAGAACCATTCCAGATGCATCTTTTATTTGATAACTATTTTCATTTGCTGCATTATTTGTATAAAACTGCAGGTAAAAGCTATTTGGAAAAACTAATGGCAACTTAAAGTTAGAAAGAATAGTGTCATTAAAAGCATATTGGTCTGCAGCTCCGTTTACGCTACTAATCACCGCATGAAACTTATTGTTGGTGTTTGCATTTGCCCAGAATGCTTGACTTACAGGTAAGCTGATTGTTTGTTTTTGTAAGAAACCTAGGCTTCCTGTCCAATTATAAGTTAGTGGCGTAGAGGAATTGTTGATCCAGTAAGTTATTGCTAATGAATTTATTGTACTAGAGCCTGTGTTTTCAATAACAATTTTAGGGTTGTCGCACATTGGGTTTTCACGTTGAAATTCAGCCGTATTATTAGGACTTATGACCTTTGTAATTCTCGCATCAGTACTAAAGTTTGGTGATCCGTATGACACCAGTTGGTTGTTAACAATGTAGTTAGAAGTTCCGCTTGCTCCGTTTAGCCCATAATCAACCGATAAAGTATTACTAAAAACGAGTGGTGTAATATCTATTTCTTCTACATCTGTAGCCATTCCTGGACACCAGCCTGCTCTGTCATAAATCCATGTTCCTCCTTGAGGATAAATAGGGTTTTCTGAGCACTCTTTCCAGACTTGGCGTGTAAAGTTGGCCATCCCATTGTTGATGTTTATGTAATGTGTTCTAGGGATGAATTCCCCTTCCTGTCCATGACCGGTAATAGCTGATCGGATTTTAAATTCTGTTGCACCTGCAGGCAAAGTGATTGTTCTAGGACTAAAGAATTCATCACTTAATATTTTAGCATATGGTCGGCTATCCACTTTCCAAATTTGCTGAATATCGATTACATCCCTTACAGGTGTCCCTACAATAAATAAGAACTGAATGTCCATTTGTTCCTGATTTTGTCCTCCTCTTTCTAATGAAATTCGTTTGTTTCCTTTTAGTGAAGGTAAAAAATCAGTTACATCAAAATACCATGCTTTGCCCTCCATTCCTAAGTCTAGGTTAATGCCATAAGGAGTAACGAAGGACATGATTTCTAATTTTGATGCATTTCTTTGATAGTACTGAAGGGTATTATTTTGGATAGTCGTAAGATTTGGAGAAGTAATTCGAGTGTTGACTGTACCATTAAAATTGTACAAGATGTTATCTTTGGGCCACATGGAAGTAGTGGTGCTGCCAATACTATCGGAGCGTATGCTGCCCGGATTTGCAAAAATGGTGTTTTCAATTACAGCATATGGTTCTAAATACGTGGTGTCAATTACTGTATCATTGGCAATAATCTGATTGTAGCTCCCTTGATAGAGCGATACGCTAGGTCGTACATCATTGCTTTCGAATTCTTTAAAGTGCTCATCTCCAACAAGGGTATTGAAGTTTGGAGAGAATTTAAACTCTCCATGATTTCCATTTGGGGATTGATCGAAAATGGTTGTGTTGGTGGTAAGTGCAGGGTAGTATAATTCTAGATCTGCATAATTAGGGTGAGCAGTGTCTAATTTTTTATAACTCCACGCTCTTATTGTCCCGGCAGGGAGAGCGGAAGACCAAACTCTTACATCATCAATAAGGCCATCGAAATAACGACCATGAAAACCATTAGAAAGCTGAAAATTAAGACTGCTGCCTGTATTTATAGGGATATTATTTACACTTGTATTAGTATTAAGTACTCCATCTACATAAAACTTAACATTTGCTGTAGAAGTTCCTGAAAAAACCAGCGCTATGTGGTGCCATTCATCATCTGTAACGTCTACTGACCCGATAACAAAACCGGAGTTTATTTCTAGCCTCAAATATCCGTTGTTTTCAGTTCTGAATGAGAATTTTTGACCTGTTGCGTTCAATCCCCAGCTAGCAATTTCTTTCCCCCTAACACTTGTTTTAATCCAGGCTTCTACTGTTCTTGCATTATTGGATTGAATTCCTTTGTAACTATTTGCTTCCACGTAGTTGGATGGGAAAAACCTAAATCCATTATCCATCGTGTTAGATATAGCCATAGGAGATGTTGTCGTATCTCCTTTTAAAATGATTTGATTGTTTCCCTGTCGTCCCTTATACGAGATTTCGAAGAGGATATTTGATGTGCCATTCCAAGAAAATGGGGTGTGAAACTGAATTCTGTTGATCCCTGAAGTAGCTGCATAATCATGAAAATACACCTCTTGAAAATTCTGGAAATCTGTTGAGTTGGGAGCTGATAATGAGTTTTTCGAAGTAGCTTTAGCTTTTATTTTTAGACTTTTAAGAAGCGCAGACCCACCTGTGTTTTCAATACTTATTCCGTCAACACTTCCTGCTGTTAGTCCGGCTGCTACTAACTCTGCCTGAGAGAGCAGTAAATAAGATTTTCCGCCATTGATATCGGTGGAGATAAAATCGCTGTTCTGACTAAGTCCATTCCCGATAGCAGCTGTATCTTCAACTATTACTGACTGTAAATTGACAAGTTGTTGTATGACAGGCTTACCACTCCAGGTTGGAGTAGTACTATATATTCCTGATGAGTTGGTGTTAGGGATTACTTGGAATTGATCGATTGTCCTACTGATAGAATCAGATTTTGTGCTGTCTGTGATATACGTATTACACGAATAATCCCATTCTCCGCATCCTCTATTTGTTTGCCCTGAGATTGGTGGAGAAACAAGTCCATCCTTACAACGCATTGCATATCTCATGATAACGCGTTCAAAATTTAGGTTTGGGTTGGTAGGAAATGCAACCATTGTATCTCTTGAGATACTTGAATAATCTAGTGCTTTTACAATGATTGTGTCACCAGGATTTTGGCTATATGTTGTAAAAGAAACAAACGAGAGTAGTAATAGTATGATTGTTGACTTCATTAGATTTTGTAGATAAATTATTGAAATGCAAAATACAACTATAATTTACTGCAGCAAACTCATAATCTAAATAAATGAGTGCGTAATTAATTGTTTCTTTAGCGCGAATATCACTAAGCCTACCACATTCTTTGCACCTGTTTTTTTAAATAAATTAGTTCGGTGTCGTTCCACTGTTTTTAGTGAGATGAATAGTTTATCAGCTATTTCTTGAGTGGTTAGTTGTTCGCAAATCAAGATCAGTACATCAATTTCTCTGGCAGTCAATTCATTTATATTTCGATCTTTCTTTGATGACCCGATCGCCTTCTGCATGGTAATTTCTTCAAAGTAAAAACCTTTGTTGTGGGCCGATGTAATGGTTTTTTTTAGCCGATCAATTGAAGTGTTCTTCGGAAGGTAGGCGGCTGCGCCTAATTCAAGCATCTTAAAAACTAAAACATTCGAAAAGTAAGAGCTTAGACCGATTACTTTGATAGTTGGGTACTTTTCTACAATTATCTTACTCACTTCTATCCCATTCATTTCGGGCATTTTCATATCCACAAGTAGAATGTTGGGAAGTTTTCTTTGAGCATTTAAGTTGTTAAATAACTCTGTAGGGGAGGAGAAGGTTGCTTTCACATGAAATTCTTCAACCTCATTTATTAATTGTTGGAGGCCGTGAGTGAAAAGCTCCTCATCATCAAGTAAGTATATTTCTATCATTCGATTTCCTCTTCTTGTTGGGTGATAATAAATTGTAATCCTGGGTTGACTTCAAACGATTCCATTGTGGCATTTAACATGGTTAGTCTACTCTTGATGTTTTTTACACCTAATCCTTTTCCTTTTGCCAAATCGCTTTTTTTGCCTTTTCCGTTGTCTTGAAAAATTAGGCAGAACCCCTCTTTTCCTTTGATTAATGAGATCTTAATTTCGCTACATGCAGCATATTTTATTGCATTGTTTACCAATTCTTGTACTATCCGGTAGATGTGTATGGCTTCTTCAATTTTAAAATCTCCGTCGCTGTAGTCAGTAGTTAATCGTGTATTAATTTGATTAGACCGATTAAGCTCTTTTAGCTCTTCAAGTGCCGATATTAACCCAAAATTTTCTAGTACGACAGGGAATAGATCATGTGAAATGCGCCTTGTTTCCTCTATGGTTTTTTGGAGTAATTCATTTACACCAACGTACTCTTTTTGAGTTTGCTCTGTAGAGTTATTGGTGAGGTTTGAAAGTTGAAAATGGATAATATTCAGTTTAGATACAATTCCATCGTGGAGTTCTGCAGAAAGTCGATCTCTTTCTTTTTCTTGTCCCATGATGGAGTAGGATAGCAAGTCTTTGCGATGCGCATTGATTAATAGTTGTCGGTGTAACTGCTCACTTTGAACTTTGCTCTTTGCCTTATTTATGTAAATAATTAGCACCAATACAATAAGCAGCATGCCTAGCATTACCATTAAGATCAATCCGGCTAACGATTCTCCTTCCATACTCCTAATTTAAAAATCTCTACTAAATAAAAAAGAAGTCCAAAGACAAAACCAACTGCGTTAGTAATGTATAGAACTACTCTAACATTCATATCAAATAACCCGCTATTCCTAAGGTTCCAAAAAGTAAAAAACGAAACACTTACAATTGAAATAATCACAGTACCAATGTTTAGGTAGTAATGGTGCTTTTTTGATACTAATTGACTTTTATATATTTCAATGATACACAATACGATAATAAACATCTTTAACACAAAGTATCCAATGGTATTAAAGTCTGATAGTTGGTTTACAAAAAGAGACCCATAAAGCAGGGTGATTAGCACCATAATAGCTACTATTTTAAATCTATGAAGGTATTTGCCATTGTAAAAAAGACTGAAGAAACGAGCCATAAATAACCATTCTACATAATTAAATAAATGCCATAAAAACACATTGTGTATTTTAAAGTGACTCAATATGCCTCCTGTAATATTTACGGTTGTCAGTAAAACTAAAAAAACTGAAAAAACCTTTAATGGCTTTTCCAGCTTTTTGAATTTAGCAAGGTATAATATTGATGCTATCAGGGAGATGAAGTATCCCAAATAAACAGCTATTTTGTAAATTGTCATCTATGCAAGTGTTGAATAACACCAATATTAATCAATATTATACTTTTGAAATCGTTATCATTTTGGTTTACTCACAGAGTACGCTACTTTCATCACAAATATGTGGGCAAACAGAAGTGAAATCATAAACATAGTAACCGTTTTCGTAGTCAATAAGGTCTTTTCCATCTTCATCGACACCGACGATTAGTAAATGCTTTCCATTTTCTGCATCATTTCCGATATATACACGAATATTTGCACATCCCTTAGATAAAATTTGGGAAATGTCAGACAGTGGAATTAGAAATCCCTTAAAAAAATCTGTTCCTAGTTTACTTTCTCCGATAGTTCTCCAGCTTGCTGCATAGTCTATTGCTGTTTCTCTTGGTAATACGTTGGTCGATTCACTCATTTTGTAAAAGTTGGTTAATTGATAAATAAAGTTCAATATCTATCAATTATTCCTTTTAAAAAAATTAAAATAGTCATCTCGGCTAAATGAGTAATATTATTTAGGTTTCATCTCGATAACGTCAGTTGGGAATCCTTTGAATTTAGGAGGTATTCGATTGGTACACTCGATTTCTTTTATTGGAAGCTTTTTCTTCACATATATTTTATACGCTAATGTTTTGGTGTACCGCCCACCAACTTCCTTAAAGCCAATGCTGACGCAAAGCACGCTTGGTAGCTGCATCATCTGATAGATTATTTGTAGTCTAAACTTTAGAAGATCTTTTCTACTGTAGGTTTTAAGAGTACTTTGTTCCATATTAAAAGGGATTTAGCGGAAACAAATTATATGGTTTATTCTCTCAAATGCATTTAAGAGGGGAGTGATCATATACTACACTAATAGAAGGGTAACTCTTACCTAAACCCTTTGATCATCCCCTCTTAATAAATGAATTAATATTCATTTAATAGCATTCTTAAGTTTAACCGACCCAAAGGTCTATACCTTTTCTAAAAGATACAATGCGGGGAAACCCTTATTTTTCTAAATACAAGTTCTGATTAATTAATTTAATAACTTGTAGTCAATGGTTTATGCTGCTGGCTAGTTTGCCCATTTGTTAAGAAGTGTGGGTTGTGTTTTGTTTTAAAATTTGAGCCTATGAAGTGACCTATAGTCTCTTATAATGTGTATTTTTGAGTTTGCTGAGGTTTCCGCACTTTAGCACACTACTTTATGTTAAGTTAACTGAACTCTAGATTTTTAAACTGCTTTAACTTGTGTT